>JAITWN010000086.1 GCA_031285245.1 Chromatiales bacterium
TTCCGATCTAGCAGTTCGAAGCGCGCGTTGCGATGGTGGAAGTGCTCCGACAGATTGCGCACGAAACGCGGCCATGCCGCTGCACCGGGGATGAGGTCGCGCAGATGCGCCATCATCTGACAACCGTTGCACACACCAAGACCGAAAGTATCAGCGCGCTCGAAGAACGCAGAGAACTCATCGCGCGCACGCGGGTTGAACAAAATGGCGCGCGCCCAGCCCGCGCCTGCACCAAGCACATCGCCATAGGAGAAGCCGCCGCAGGCTGCGATGCCCTGAAAATTAGCAAGCGTGATTCGCCCTGAAAGTACATCACTCATGTGCACATCGTAGCTGCGAAATCCAGCGCGCTCGAAAGCAGCGGCCATTTCCATCTGCCCATTGACGCCCTGCTCGCGCAGGATGGCAATTGCAGGACGCGCACCGGTAGCGATGTAAGGTGCAGCGATATTCTCGGCAGGATCAAAGACCAGCTTAGCGCTGAGCCCAGGATCACGCTCGTCGAGCAAACGATCGTATTCCTCGCGCGCCGTGCGCGGATTGTCACGCAAGGACTGCATGCGGTAGCTGGTCTCAGACCAAGCGCGATGCAGTGTGGTGCGACTCTCCGCATAAACCTCGCGCCCCGCGTGCGTGAACACGATGCGATTGCTGGCATCAGGCGCACCGATACGATGGCTAAGCTGAGCAAGCCCAGCGCGATGCAAACGCTCCAACACCTGCGCGACATCAGCGCTACGCACTTGCAACACAGCGCCAAGCTCTTCGCTGAAGAGCACGGCCAGCGTATCTGCGCCAAGCGCATCGAGCGCGATGCGCAGACCCGCATGGCTGGCAAACGCCATTTCGCACAGCGTGACGAAAAGACCACCATCAGAACGATCGTGATAGGCGAGCAGCAAGCTATCCTGATTGAGCGATTGGATCGTCGCGAAGAAACTCTTGAGCATGCCAGGATCATCGAGATCCGCAGGATGGTGCCCGATCTGTTTGTACACCTGCGCCAGTGCAGAGCCACCGAGACGGTTGTAGCCTTTGCCGAGATCGATCAACAGCAATTCCGTCTCGCCCGCATCGAGGCGCAGCGCTGGTGTCAAGGTGCGACGCACATCGCAGACCGGCGCAAAAGCGCTGACGATCAGCGACAGCGGCGCCGTCATCTCGCGCTCCTCGCCGTTCTCACGCCAGGCGGTACGCATCGACAAGGAATCCTTGCCGACGGGGATCGCGATGCCGAGCGCCGGACACAGCTCCATGCCGACGGCTTTCACCGTGTCGAACAATGCAGCATCTTCTCCCGGCTGGCCCGCCGCAGCCATCCAGTTGGCGGATAACTTGATGTCACCGAGCGCGGCGATGGGCGCGGCAGCAATATTGGTAATCGCTTCACCAACCGCCATGCGACCAGAAGCAGCGGGATGAAGCAGCGCGACTGGCGTGCGCTCGCCCATCGCCATCGCTTCGCCCGCATAGCCATCGTAATCAGCGAGCGTGACGGCGACATCGGCCACCGGCACTTGCCACCGACCAACCATCTGATCGCGCGCCACCAGACCGGTGACGCTACGATCACCGATGGTGATGAGAAAACGCTTGTCAGCAACCGCGGGCAAGCGCAGCACGCGTAGCGCGGCTTCGTTCACAGCGATGCCCGCCATGTGCAATTCAGATTTGGCGTAAGGATGATGATTGACGTTGCGCAGCGTCTTCGGCGGCTTGCCGAAGAGCAGCGACATCGGCATATCGACAGGCAGATTGTCGAACCAGCCATCACCGACAGTGAGATGTTCATCGACGATCACTTCGCCGACCACCGCGTGCGGGCAGCGCTCGCGTTCGCAGATCGCCTGAAAAGCAGCGAGATGCTCAGGCATCACCGCAAGCACATAGCGCTCCTGCGATTCGTTGCACCAGATCTGCATCGGCGACATGCGGCCATCATCACTCGGCACCGCGCGCAGTTCGATGCGCGCGCCGCGCGCGCTGTCATGCACCAGTTCCGGCAGCGCATTGGACAAACCGCCCGCACCAACATCGTGAATAGACACGATGGGATTATCCGCACCGAGCTGCCAGCAGCGATCGATCACTTCCTGACAACGTCGCTGCATTTCTGGATTGCCGCGCTGCACCGAAGCGAAATCAAGATCAGAGCTGCTCGTCCCGCTCGCCATCGAAGATGCTGCGCCACCGCCGAGGCCGATCAAGAGTGCCGGGCCGCCGAGCACGACGAGCTGCGCAGTCTGCGGCAAATCATGCTTGGCGATATCAGCGGCGCGGATGTTGCCGAGGCCACCCGCCACCATGATCGGTTTGTGATAACCACGCAGCCGCTCGCCGCCCGGCCCGGGCACGCGCTCTTCATAAGTGCGGAAGTAGCCGGTGAGATTGGGACGACCGAATTCGTTGTTGAATGCCGCGGCTCCAATTGGCCCTTCCAGCATGATTTGTAGCGCCGATACGATGCGCGCTGGACGGCCATGATCTGTTTCCCAGGGCTGTTCACCACCAGGAATGCGCAGATTCGACACGGAGAAGCCGCACAAACCCGCTTTGGGTTTGGCACCACGGCCGGTAGCGCCTTCGTCGCGAATCTCTCCGCCCGCACCCGTCGCCGCACCCGGGAACGGCGAGATCGCCGTCGGATGGTTGTGCGTTTCGACTTTGATGTTGATGTGAATGTCTTCAGCGCTGCGTTGATACGTACCCGACTGCGGATCAGGATGAAAACGCTGCCCTGCTGAGCCAACGATCACTGCCGCGTTATCGCGATAGGCCGAAAGAATGCCGTCTGGCGAGCGCTGGCTGGTGTTACGAATCATGTTGAACAGGCTGCGCTCTTGCGGCTTGCCGTCGATGATCCAATCGGCGTTGAAGATCTTGTGGCGGCAGTGCTCGGAATTGGCCTGCGCAAACATCATCAACTCGACATCGCTCGGATTGCGCTCGATGCTGCGAAAACTCTCGACCAGGTAATCGATCTCATCAGCGCTGAGCGCAAGACCAAGTTCGCGATCGACATCGACGAGCGCAGCGCGTCCGCCCTGAAGCACATCGACCACGTGCAGCGGCTGCGGCTCAGCCTGCTGAAACAGCGCTTCGGCTTCATCCGCTGAATACAGCACGGTTTCCGTCATGCGGTCATGGAACAGCGCCGCAACGCGTGCAAGCTCGCTCTCGCTGAACTCACCTTGAACGCTCTGCTCAAGCGTATAAACGATGCCGCGCTCGATGCGCCGTATCGAATCAAGTCCGCAGATATGAGCGATGTCAGTCGCTTTGCTGGACCACGGCGTCACCGTGCCAGGACGCGGCACTACCAGCAGCTCGCATCCTGCATGACTTGCAATCTGTGCATCGTCGCGTGGACCGTAGCTGAGCAAACGCTCCAGCACATCGCGCTGCGCGGCGCTGAGCGATTGTTCGAGATCGACGAAATGAACATAGCGGGAAGTGATGCGCGCAAGTGTGGGCAGCAGCGTGCGCACTTCTTGTTCGAGTTTTTCGAGACGAAAACGGGAATGCGCGGCGCTGCCGCTCAGACGTAGCATGTTCGGTCCAATTCGGGCGATGAGCCCTGATGCAAGATTGAGGGGCGCAGCGCGCGCCCACACGGACTAACCGGAAGTGACTCCGAGCCTGTTCGCCACTTCCTGATAGGCCTCAACGACGCCGCCGAGATCCTGCCGAAAACGATCTTTGTCGAGCTTGCGTCCGGTGTCGACATCCCACAAACGACAACCATCGGCGGTGAATTCATCACCGAGCACAATCCGCCCCTGAAAGCGACCGAATTCGAGCTTGTAATCGACGAGCACAATGCCAGCATCGAGAAAAAGCTGCTTGAGCACATCGTTCACTTCGAAAGCGAGGCGCTTCATGATAGCGATCTCATCATCGCTCGCCCAGCCGAAGGCGCGGATGTGATACTCATTCACCATCGGATCGTGGAGTTCGTCGTTCTTCAAGAAGAACTCGAACGTCGGCGGATCGAGCTCCATGTTTTCAGCCACACCGAGGCGGCGGCAGATACTGCCCGCCGTGCGATTGCGCACCACACATTCGACCGGAATCATCTCCAAACGCTTCACCAGCGAGTCGCTGTCAGAAAGCAAGCGCTCGAAATGCGTCGGGATACCGGCCCGTTCCAGATGCTGCATGATGAAAGCATTGGTGCGATTGTTGGTCGCGCCCTTGTTGGCAAGCTGCTCTTTCTTGCGACCGTCAAAAGCCGACGTGTCATCGCGAAAACGCATCACCAAACGGTCAGGATCGTTCGTGGCGTAGACCGACTTTGCTTTGCCTGAATACAACTCCCGCTCGATCTGCATGCTGTTCACTCGGTTTTTTTACTCAGTTTTCGCTTGGGGGCTCAAGGATAAAGCGGGTAGACGCTGGCGTCCACCTGGCCCCAGACGTCTCTGGCGCTCAGGGTGTCACGCCGACGCGGCGTGGCGGCTGTTCCAATGCTTCGGCAGCTTGAGCGTCCACGGGCGCCTGCGCCCCCTCTGCCGGTCGCGGGATTTCCATCGCCTGGCTGTAAGGAGGCGCGCTGAGGCCCTCAGGGATGATCAGCGGCGGGCGTTCGCGACTTTCAAGGTAGCTCATGTCACGAGGCGTCGAGCAGGCCGTCAGCGCAGCGAACATCGTCAGTAGGATGAGTGCGCTCGCCAGCCAGCGCTGCGTCATTGGAGAAGTCTCCTCTGCCCTTGTGCTCACAGCGCGCCCGCCGCCCGCAGTTCCTGCTCCAAGCGCGCATGGCAGGGCTCGGACAGCGTCGTCAGTGGCAAACGGATGCCTGGTGGGATCAACCCCATGCGGTGCATCGCCCATTTCACCGGAATCGGATTGGATTCCACGAACAGCCCGGTATGCAGCGGCGCAATGCGGGCATCGATACGCGCTGCTTCTTCGGCGTCACCACGCAGCGCCGCAGCGCACATATCCTGCATCGCCTTGGGCACGACATTGGCCGTGACCGAAATCACGCCCTGACCACCGGCAAGAATGAATTCGCGCGCGGTGGCATCATCACCGCTGTAGAGCTCGAGGCGATCGCCACAAAGATCTTTCAACTCGCGCACACGTTCGAGCTTGCCCGTTGCTTCCTTGAAGCCAACGATGTTGGGAATGCGCGAAAGTCTGCCTGCGGTGGCAGGCAGCAGATCACACGCGGTGCGCCCCGGAACGTTGTAGAGAATCTGCGGAATCGGCACTGCATCAGCTACTGTTTGGTAATGCTGGTACAGACCTTCCTGCGTCGGCTTGTTGTAATAAGGCGTCACTAGCAAACAAGCATCCGCGCCGCTCCTCATGGCGGAGCGCGTGAGATCGATGGCTTCGCGCGTGCAATTGGCGCCGGTGCCGGCGATCACCGGTACGCGTCCACGCGCCATCTCGACGACACGGCAAATGACTTCGCAGTGTTCTTTTTCATCAAGCGTAGCGGATTCGCCGGTGGTGCCGACAGCAACGATCGCGCTCGTACCCGCAGTGATGTGAAATTCGACCAGGCGCTGCAAGCAATCGAAATCTACGACCCCGTTCTCGCGCATGGGAGTAACCAACGCAACCATACTACCGCGAAACATGAAATCTCCAATTTTGAGGGAGGGGGGCGCTGACAGAGGGTTCATATTACTGTCCTTACCGGGGGATGACAATCGTGACGATCCACATGCAGCGGCAGTATCATGAGCACCGCTCTTGATTCAATGAGAAGAACACATGACGCAGATCGCTATCGGTAAAAAAGTACCTGATTTCACCGCCCCCACCACTAGCGACGACGCATTCCGTCTCAGCGAGCACCGGGGCAAAATTGTCGTGCTGTATTTTTACCCCAAGGACAGTACGCCTGGCTGCACGCTCGAAAGCCAGGATTTTCGCGATCTGCACGCCAAGTTCAAACGCGCCGGTGCAGTGATTTACGGTATTTCACGCGACAGCATTAAATCGCATGAGAAATTCAAATGCGCGCAGGAAATGCCCTTCGAACTCATCAGCGATGCTGATGAGCAACTGTGCACGCTGTTTGACGTCATCCGCATGAAGAATATGTATGGCAAGCAGGTGCGCGGCATAGAGCGCAGCACCTTCCTGATCGATGCCGAAGGCAAACTGCATCAGGAATGGCGCAAGGTCAAAGTCGAGAATCACGCCGCTGAAGTGCTGGAAGCCGTGAAGGCTTTGGCGAAGGAGTAGCGCGAGCGTCAGGCTAAGCGCTGTCAGCATCGGGAGAGTTGCCACTCCCGGTGTTTAGGGAAGTCTGAAAACCCCGCATCGCCACTGCGAGGGACGTTAGCCCCGTGGCAATCCATACGGCCACGTGGACTCTTCGGCTGCACCTCGCAATGACGGAGATTTTTCAGAGGTTCCTTTAGAGCTCCAGGCAGTGTCGGCGCGCGCCAACTTCACAAAGCACAACGCCCGCTGTCCTCAAAGGGAGCAGCGGGCGTTGTTGTCATTACCGGCACATCCATGCCGGCACGCAAGATCAGGCTGATTCCGAGCTAGCGTCTTGCGGGCGATCGACGAGCTCGACATAAGCAACCGGCGCATTGTCGCCAGGGCGAAAGCCAGCTTTCATGATGCGCAGATAACCACCAGGGCGATTCTTGTAGCGCGGGCCAAGCTCGTTGAAGAGTTTGGTAACTGCTTCGCGATCACGGATGCGATCAAAGGCCAGACGACGCTTCATGGGTTCGTCAATCTTCGCCAGCGTGATCAGGGGTTCGATCACCCGACGCAGTTCCTTGGCCTTCGGCAAGGTGGTGCGGATGATTTCATGATGCACGAGGGAGGCCGCCATGTTGCGGTACATCGCCTTGCGATGGCTGCTGTTACGGCCTAGTTTTCTACCACTTTTACGGTGACGCATGTGTGCCTCAAGCTCTAGGGAGGGGTCGCGAACGCCTTAGATGGACGCCGCTTCCTGCTCGTTTTCCTTATCCTTGTTCTTCAGTCCCGGTGGCGGCCAATTCTCGAGCCGCAGACCGAGCGACAGGCCATGGGAAGCAAGAACGTCCTTGATCTCGGTCAGCGACTTCTTGCCGAGGTTCGGCGTCTTGAGCAGCTCCACTTCGGTGCGCTGAATGAGATCGCCAATGTAGTAGATGTTCTCCGCCTTCAAGCAATTTGCCGATCGTACGGTGAGTTCAAGATCATCCACCGGACGCAGCAGGATCGGATCGATCTCTTCAGCGGTCACTATCGGCGTTTCCTGCTCCGGGCTTTCCAGATCGATGAACACCGTGAGCTGATTCTTCAGAATACGCGCGGCCTGGCGGATGGTCTCTTCCGGATCGACGCTGCCGTCGGTTTCGAGATCGATGATCAGCTTGTCGAGGTCGGTGCGCTGCTCCACACGGGCGGTGTCGACTACATAGCTGACACGGCGAACCGGGCTGAAAGACGCATCCAGCAGCAAACGGCCAATCGGACGCGAGCCTTCAGCGGCAGCGGCTTCGCGGCGAGCGCTCGCTGGCTGGTAGCCACGACCACGCTCGATTTTGAGCGTCATGTTGAGCTCGCCGACATCCGTCAGGTGAGCAATGACGTGATCAGGATTGACGATCTCGATATCGCCCACCAGTTCGATGTCGCGGGCGAGCACCGCACCACTGCCCTTTTTCTTCAGGGTCAGCGTGGCTTCATCGCGGCCATACATACGGATCGAAACGCCTTTGAGGTTGAGCAGGATGTCGATAACATCTTCCTGCACGCCCTCAATCGAAGTGTACTCATGCAGCACGCCTTCAATTTCGACTTCGGTAATCGCCGACCCGGCGATCGAAGACAGCATGATGCGACGCAGACTGTTGCCCAGCGTATGGCCAAATCCACGCTCCAGCGGCTCCAGCGTGATTCTGGCGTGGCGCTCATTGATTATCTGAACGTCCACTACACGGGGCTTCAGAAATTCAGTCGCTGCGCTCTTCATCCAATGCCTCTCTGAAATAGTTAACCCAGCAGCCGCCGGAAAACGCCTTACTTCGATCACGACTCAACGACTTGATATTCGTTGATCTCGGCCGGCAATTTCCCTGCAAGCGGGCGGCCTTGAGGCCGTCATTATCTCTGAACTACATCACGCCACCCGGCGGCTATGCCCTTCCGGTGGCGCGACAATCGCTAGCTCAATGGCTAACAGACAGCTTCAGACTCGTCTCTTCTTCGGCGGACGGCAACCGTTGTGCGGAATCGGCGTCACGTCCGAAATACTGCTCACCTTGAAACCAGAGGTATGCAGCGCACGGACAGCGGAATCACGTCCCGGGCCCGGGCCTTTGACCCGAACCTCGATATTCTTCATGCCGAATTCTTTCACCTTTTCACCAGCACGCTCCGCAGCGACCTGAGCTGCGAACGGCGTGCTCTTGCGCGAGCCTTTGAAACCGGAAGCGCCTGCAGACACCCAAGCCAAGGTGTTGCCCTGCATGTCGGTGATGGTAACGATGGTGTTATTGAACGAAGCATGCACGTGGGCAACCCCGTCAACGACATTCTTTTTGACGCGCTTGCGGGTTCTCGCGGTACCCTTTGTTGCCATGACGCCGATTCCTGTCAGTTTCTGATGTTGTCGCGCCGCTTACTTGCGGACCGCCTTGCGCGGACCCTTGCGGGTGCGGGCATTGGTCTTGGTACGCTGGCCGCGCACCGGGAGACCGCGCCGATGGCGTTGGCCGCGATAGCAGCCAAGGTCCATCAGACGCTTGATGTTCATCGAAATCTCGCGACGCAGATCGCCTTCAACCTTGATCTTGCCAATCTCAGCACGCAGGGCTTCGATCTCGCCCTCGGTCAGATCCTTGATCTTGGTCGCCGGATCAATGTTCGATGCGATGCAGATTTGCTGCGCCCGGGTCGACCCGATGCCATAAATCGCCCGCAGCGCAACGCCTGCATGCTTGTTCACCGGGATATTGATACCAGCAATTCGGGCCATGCTTCACTCCGCCTTACAAACCCATTCTAGTTGTTGAGGTTCACGCGCAAATCGCGAAAACCGCGCATTTTATGCCTAACTCGGCAGGTAATCAATATCCTACCGAGGCTAATGGCTAGCCCTGCCGCTGCTTATGACGGGCGTCTTTGCAGATGATGCGTACGACGCCACGACGACGCACGACTTTGCAGTTACGACAGATCTTCTTAACGGATGCCAGTACTTTCATTCTCTTACTCCTGATTTACCGATTGCCCCGCTCACCCCAGGAAGCCGCCGGAACGACCGCCCCCCTTGAGGTGCGCTTTCTTCAGCAAGCTGTCGTACTGATGTGACATCAAATGGGCCTGAATCTGGGCCATGACGTCCATAACCACAACCACGATGATCAGCAGGGAGGTGCCACCAAAATAGAATGGCACTCGCCAATACACGATCAGAAACTCGGGTAACAGACACACTGCCGTGATGTACAGTGAACCCACCAGCGTCAACCGCGTCATCACACCATCGATATAACGTGCGGTCTGATCACCCGGACGAATACCCGGAATAAACGCGCCTGACTTCTTCAGATTCTCCGCCGTATCGTTCGGATTGAACTGCAACGCGGTATAAAAGAAGCAGAAGAAAATAATCGCAACCGCAAACAACAATACATAAATCGGTTGGCCAGGCGACAGCGCCGAAGCGATATTCTGCAACCACTCCATGCCTTCAGCGTTACCAAACCAGCTGGCAATCGTCGCCGGGAAGAGGATGATCGACGATGCAAAGATCGCCGGAATCACGCCCGCCATATTCAGCTTCAGCGGCAAGTGACTAACCTGGCCCTGATAGGTTTTGCGCCCCTGCTGCCGCTTGGCGTAAGTTACCGGGATGCGCCGCTGACCACGCTCGACGAATACGACAAACGCCGTCACCGCAATCGCGAGCACCAAGAAGAAAATCACGGTGAAGGCATGCATCTCACCCGTGCGCGCCAATTCCAAAGTTCCGCCGATGGCCTTGGGTAAACCAACAACAATACCGGCAAAGATAATGAGCGAGATACCGTTACCAATAC
>JAITWN010000189.1 GCA_031285245.1 Chromatiales bacterium
GACCGTACGCCGCCAGGGAGGGCGGCATTCGAGGCGAAGAGCGGGTCTCGTCAGGCGAGATACCGACAGCGACCTCTAGCTACTGCGCGTGCGTTGGGCTTCGCCCAATAGAGCACTGGGCTTCGCCCAACCTTATAACTCGGTTTCGCAGAAGCCATCACGTGTGCGAGAGGATGGAAACCACTGCCGCGACTAGTCTACTTGAGGAGCGCTGCCTTGGTCATATCGCCGCCGCAAAGTGAGGCCATATTCCTGCACCGCAGTCAGAATGCCGCGCAGGATATTGATCTCGTTACGATCAGGGCGGGCGCGATGATACAAGCGTCGCAGCCGCCGCATGAGATGGCGCGGATTGGCCGGATCGAGAAAACCAAGCTCGGTGAGCACGGTTTCGAGATGCGCGTAATAGCGCTCCATTTCCTGCTGGCCGATCACCTCGCCGGCGTCTGCATCGATACTGGCATCACCATTGGTACCAGCACTTGCATCGATGCAGGCAAGACGCAGCTCATAGCACACGATCTGCGCTGCGGCCGCGACGTTCAGCGAACTGAACTGCGGATCACTCGGGATATGCAGCTGGTAGTGACAGCGATCGAGCTCTTCGTTGCTGAGCCCGGAGTGTTCGCGACCGAAGACGATGGCGACCTGCCCACGCCCTTCTGCCGCCACCTGCGCCGCAGCCTCGCGCGGCGCCAGCATCGGGCAACCGATAGCGCGCGGCCGAGCGCTCGCTCCGATGACCAATACACAGTCGGCTACCGCTTCATCGAGGCTGTCGTACACCGTCGCGGCGCCGAGCACATCATCGGCCCCCGCCGCACGTGCGGTCGCCTCACTACTTGGAAAGATCCGCGGCTGCACCAGATGCAGGCGCGCAAGCCCCATGTTTTTCATCGCGCGGGCAACAGCGCCGATGTTGCCGGGATGCGTCGTGCCCACGAGAACGATGTTGATGCGATCGATTGGTTTTAGCATGGCGCAGAACTTACGCTTCCGCGCCGCCCGGAGCAAGGCTGTCCGCTCGCAGCGAACGCACCGCCAAGACGACGCGCTATCTGCTATTCTTGTCCGTCAGTTTTTCTCACCATCTCTTGGACTCAAAAACGCAATGAATCCGGCCCTGAATATCGCCGTCAAGGCTGCCCGCAAAGCTGGCAGTCTCATCGTGCGTCACATGGATCGTCTGAACACCCTTACCGTTACGCAAAAGAGCCGCAACGACTTCGTCAGTGACGTTGATCGTCAGGCGGAAGACGAAATCATCTCCATCCTGCGCAAAGCCTATCCGTCTCATGGCATCCTCGCCGAGGAAAGCGGCGCGAGCGGCAGCGATGATTATCAATGGATCATCGATCCACTCGATGGCACCACCAATTACCTACACGGCTTTCCGCAGTACGCGGTTTCCATCGCGCTCAGCAATCGCGGTCGACTCGAGCAGGGCGTCGTCTATGATCCGCTGCGTGAAGAGCTCTTCACTACCTCGCGCGGCTCCGGTGCTTTTCTGAACGATCGCCGCCTACGCGTCGCACCGCGCAAGAGTCTTGAAGGCGCACTGCTCGGCACAGGCTTTCCGTTCCACAACCACGCTGTGCTCGATACTTATCTCGCCATGTTCAAGGCGCTACACGCCGACACCGCCGGTATCCGCCGCGCTGGTTCGGCGGCGCTCGATCTCGCCTACGTGGCGGCGGGTCGTCTCGATGGTTTCTGGGAATTTGGCCTCAAGCCCTGGGATCTCGCGGCCGGCGCTTTGCTGATCCGCGAGGCCGGCGGCCTGGTCGGCGATTTCTCCGGTGGTGAAACCTATATGCAAACTGGCAATCTGGTTGCAGGCACGCCCAAGGTCTTCACCGCCATCCTGCAAGCGATCAACCCACACCTGCTAGCGTAAATCCGGCGACTTATTGCACGGAATTATTGAGAGCGCAGAAGAGGAAAGGTCATGAACACACCGAGGGTTCCTGTCTTCATTCAGGCCGAAGAGCTGGCGGCGCTGCGAAGCAGCCCCAAGCTGGCGATCGCCGATCTGTCGGCCGCCCCGTCCTATGCGATGGAGCATATTCCTGGCGCAGTACATATCCCCGCCGCGCGTTTGAGCATGGCGCGGCCGCCGGTGATGGGTTTGCTGCCGCCCGAGGAAGAGATCGCTGAAGTGCTAGGCGAAGCCGGTATCACGCCTGACAGCTACGTCATCGCCTATGACGCTGAGTCCGGCCTCAATGCTTCGCGCTTTCTGTGGACGCTGGATCTCATCGGTCACACCCGCTTCTCGATGCTCGATGGCGGCCTGCGCGCCTGGGTCAACGCCGGACAAGAGACGACGTCCGACGAGCCTGACATCGTTGCCACCGAGTACCGCGCACACTTTCGCGATGAACACCGTGCGGACAAAGCCTGGATCACCGCGCACCTTGGCAATCCCGATATGACCGTGCTCGATTCACGCACCGCCGCCGAATACCACGGCACCGATCGGCGCGCGGCACGCGGTGGCCATATTCCAGGCGCGATCAACATCGATTGGTCACTCGCGCTGCGCGGTGGTGGCGATCTGCGCCTGCGCGCAAGCGATGAACTGCGCGCGCTCTTCATGAACGCCGGCATCCGCCCGGAGCACGAGATCGTTACGCATTGCCACACGCATCTGCGCTCCTCGCACGCCTATCTCGTGCTCAAAATGCTCGGCTATCCGCGTCTGCGCGGTTATCCCGGCTCATGGTCAGACTGGGGTAACGATCCCAACACTGCGATCGAGTGAATATTCCCATGCGCGCACCAGCGTTCGCAGCAGGCGAAATGCAGAGCACGCACCATCGTCGGGCTGCACATGGCTTGCAGCGGCCGGAAATATCGCCAGACCTATCGAGGTTCGCATAATGTCCCCGGATCAGCCCGCCATCACCACCTCAGAGCGCGCGCCCGATGTGGAGAAAATCGCCCCCGCACCCGGCGCTCTCGCCAAACCCAATCTGCTGATTCCCGAACATCCTTTTCGCGCTCTGCTGCAATGGGCGGCATGGACGCTGATCGTCATCGGCGTCGTTACCCTGCTTTACATCACGACCGGCCTGCTCGATAACATCGTCCATGACCATAGTGGCGTCACGCTGGTCATCGTGTTGATGTTCCTGATCGGCTTTCTCCTCAGTTTCTTCCTGACGCTTGCTCTCACGCGTGAAGCCAAACAAGCCATCAGTCTTGGCCGCTCCATCCGCGAGCGCGGCGTCGACGGCGTCATCCCGCGTCTCAGTCGCTACGCCACACATCGCTTCTTCGCCGCGATCAAAGTCGGCATGGCGAGTGACCGCCCGCCCGATCCTGATCCGCTCATCGAACTCGAAACCAATGGCTATTACCGGCGCAGCGAAGCAGTCGGCATCATCGGTAATCTGCTGATCACGCTTGGCCTAATCGGCACCGTGCTCGGGCTCACTTTGACACTCGCAGGCCTGTCGACCTCGATCGACTCGCTCGGCCAGGATCAGGAAAAGCTGATCCACGGCCTCGAAGACGCCATGAAAGGCATGAGCATCGCTTTTTACACCACGCTGCTCGGCGCGGTATTCGGCGGCGTTTTGCTGCGCATCTACGCCATGATCACCAACAGTGGCATCGGTGATCTCAGCGACACACTGAAGCGCATTTCGATCTACTGCACGCATGACATCCGCCCCACCGCAGAGCGCGACATGCGACGCCTGAACGCTGAAATCACGATGCTCACCAGCAACTGCCGCGAACTCCAGCAGGCACTCGGCGACACCGCAGCCGCGATGCATGCCTTCCGTGACACCGCCGCCAATCTGCACCAGCTTGCTAATGATGGCGATGAAGGCGAGAAAACCATGCGCGACGCGCTGGTGCTGCAAATGTATTACGCTGATCTGCTGCGCGAGGAAGTCAAAGTCATGAACAAGGTCAATCGCGCCTGGTGGCCGCGCCTGCACCGCGCGCTGCGCCGCATTGGCCGCCAAGGCTGATAACCCAAAGCTGATATTTTCTGGACCGCTCATGAGCAGACGACGTCAATCGGCGCCCACCAGCATCTACGAAATCTTCTCCGACATGACGCTGCTCATGCTGGGCACGTTCATCTTTCTCTTCGTGCTCATGCTGCTCGGTTTTCGTTTCGGCCAGGTTGAGCATCAATCCAGCAGTCAGCAGCAGGAAATCAAAGAACTCAAGGCTGAGCTTGCCGCATCGCAGCGCACGGAGAGCGCTCTGGAGCGAGATCTTCGGCGCATCGTCGAGGAGAACGACAACCAGTTCGAGCACTTGCTCGCCGATGCCGGCGTCGGCAAGAAAGATTTCGATCTCTTCGTCAAAGGACTGCGCGACATTCCAGGAGAGAGCGTCCACCTAGTGGTGGACGCCACTGGTTCGATGCGCGGCGTTTCAGGATTTCTGGTGCCCATCCTGCGCACCATCATGGTGCGTGCTGACAAACGCCTCGATGCCTTGACCTGGTTCGTGGACAACCGCGCCCAAACCTACACCGGCACCATGGCGGAAATGCTCGATGAACTCGTCAGCACCGCCCCCTTCTCAGGATCGGAAGAAACCATCGGCGCCGCTTTTCGCTCCGCCGCGATCAACGCGCCGAAACCTGGCGCCTACATCCTGATCGGTGACGAACCCTCGGACGACAAAATCTATTATCCAGGCATCCAAAGCCCCGTCTTCACGCTACCTTTCGGACGCCGTGAACTGACGCTGGAAGCGGCATTTCGCGAGATCGCCGAACAGACCGGCGGGCGCATGCTCATGATGGATTTCAAGTAACCAGAATCACGCCCGCTCATTGCACAAGTTCAGCACTCAGCTCAGCAAGACTCTTCGCCATGGATCAGAAATCGCCGCAAGAACACACGCCTGTCATGAAGCAATATTTGCGCATCAAGGCTGAGCATCCGCAGCAATTGCTGTTCTATCGCATGGGTGATTTCTACGAGCTCTTCTTCGAAGATGCGCGCCGCGCCGCCACGCTGCTCGATATCACGCTCACCGCGCGCGGCCAGTCCTGTGGCGAACCGATTCCGATGGCAGGCGTGCCCTATCACGCGGCTGATGGTTATCTCGCGCGTCTGGTCGCGCTCGGCGAATCGGTAGCGATCTGCGAACAAATCGGCGATCCGGCGAAAAGCAAAGGTCCGGTCGAACGCAAAGTCACGCGCATCGTCACGCCCGGCACGATCACCGATGAAGCCTTGCTCGAAGAACGCCGCGACTGTCTGCTTGCCAGTATGTATCGCGAAGGCGATGCGTATGGCCTGGCCGTGCTCGATCTATCGAGCGGCCGTCTCATCCTCACGCAGGTGCACGGCCAACAGGCGCTGCTCGATGAAATCGAACGCTTGCGCCCTGCCGAGCTGCTGGTGCCCGAAGATCTCTCGCTGCCTGCCGCGCTCAAAGAGCGACGTGGTCTCAGCCGTCGTCCGCCCTGGCACTTTGAATTCCAGCACGCCGAGCGCCTTTTGACTGAGCAGTTCGGCACGCGCGATCTGCGCGGCTTCGGCTGCGAGCCCTACCCCATCGCCGTCGCCGCTGCGGGGTGTCTGCTCGAATACGCGCGCGAAACTCAGCGCGGCACGCTGCCACATGTGCGTGGCATCCGCATCGAACAGCAGGATGAAGCGATCGCCATTGACGCATCGAGCCGGCGCAATCTCGAACTCGAAACCGGCATCAGCGGCAGCCGTGAACACACGCTGGCGTGGATCATGGATCGCACCGCGAACCCGATGGGCAGCCGCATGCTGCGGCGCTGGATCAATCGCCCGCTGCGTGATCATGGCGTGCTCGCCGCGCGTCATCACGCGGTGGCAACCCTGATTGGATCAGAACAAGGATCGAAGCACGATTCGCGGCTCACCACCGCGCACTATCACTCTTTGCAGGATCTGCTGCGCGTTATCGGCGATCTCGAACGCGCGCTCGCACGCATCGCGCTGCGCTCAGCGCGGCCACGAGATCTCGCGCTGCTGCGCAATGCGCTCGGCGCTTTGCCCGCACTGCGCGCGCGGCTCGCCGTGCTTGATTCACCACTGCTTGGCGCGCTTGCCGAGCGCCTCAGCGAATATCCCGCGCTGCATGAACTGCTGCGCCGCGCACTGGTGGACGTGCCGCCTGTTGTGATCCGTGATGGTGGCGTCATCGCAGCAGGCTATGACATCGATCTCGACGAATTGCGCGGCCTCAGCGAAAACGCTGCCGACTATCTCATGGCGCTCGAAAAACGCGAGCGCGAACGCACCGGCATCGCCGCGCTCAAGGTCAGCTACAACCGCGTCCATGGCTATTACATCGAAATCGGTCGCGCGCGTGCCGATCAAGTGCCCGCCGACTACATCCGCCGCCAGACGCTGAAAGGTGCGGAACGCTACATCACGCCTGAGTTGAAACAATTCGAAGATCGCGCGCTATCGGCGCGGGATCGCGCGCTGGCGCGCGAAAAAGAACTCTACGAAGCACTGCTCGATAACATCATGCCCGAGCTCGCCGCACTGCAAACAAGCGCCGAGGCTTGCGCCGAAATCGACGTCATCGCCAATCTCGCCGAACGCGCCGAATCCCTCGATTTCTCCGCGCCCGAACTCTCGGCAAGGCCGGGCCTCCTGATCGAAGGCGGTCGCCATCCGGTGGTGGAAGCCGCGCTCGACGGCCCCTTCATCGCCAATGACGCGCGCCTCGACCCCACGCGGCGCATGCTGATCATCACCGGCCCCAACATGGGCGGTAAATCGACCTACATGCGCCAGACGGCGTTGATCGTGATCCTGGCTTCGATTGGTAGCTTCGTACCCGCGAAACGCGCCGTCATCGGTCCGATCGACCGCATCTTCACCCGCATCGGCGCTGCGGATGATCTCGCTGGCGGACGCTCGACCTTCATGGTGGAAATGGCCGAAACCGCCAACATCCTCCACAACGCGAGCGCACAGAGCCTGGTATTGATGGACGAAATCGGCCGCGGCACCAGCACGTTCGACGGCCTGTCACTCGCCTGGGCCTGCGCGGAGTACCTGGCACGCGAGCTACGCTCGTACACCCTCTTCGCCACGCACTACTTTGAATTAACCGCGCTGCCCGAGCTGCAAGATGGCATCACTAACGTACATCTCGATGCCGTGGAACACGGTCAATCCATCGTCTTCCTGCACGCCTTGCGCGAAGGCCCGGCCAATCGCAGTTACGGTCTACAAGTCGCCGCGCTCGCCGGCATCCCGAGAGCGGTGATCGATGCCGCCAGAGAACGTCTGCGCGAACTCGAATCCGGCAGCGCCGCTCATGGCCGCGCGCCTGCAAGCCCGCCGCAGTTGGTACTATTCAATCCGCTGCGCGAAGCCGATACAGCGCCTGGCCCACTGACCAAAGCGCTCGACGCGATCGACCCCGACGCGCTCAGCCCGCGCGAAGCCCTGCAAGCGTTGTATTCACTCAAAGCACTGACAAAAACTGAGGGTAACAAGCGCTAATTCCAGCACCAGAGAGCATAGGTTGGGCTGAGCAACGCGAAGCCCAACGTTCCAAGTTCGCCGAATTGAGCATGTTGGTGTAGTGGCACCATGTTGGTGCTTCGCGTTGCCCAGCCCAACCTATGAAGCTGACCTCAGTGTCAACGAGAAGAGCGCGCCCGCATGGCGCGAGCATTCCCGAACGACTAATATAAGCGCCAAGCGCAACAGCACGTCCCTCAAAGACGGCAACGAGATGGAGAAAAACAATGACATTTGTAGTTAGCGACGAATGCGTCAAGTGCAAATACACCGACTGCGTGGAAGTCTGCCCGGTCGATTGCTTCCACGAAGGCCCAAACTTCCTCGTCATCGATCCCGATGAATGCATCGATTGCACTCTGTGCGAACCCGAATGCCCAGTCGAAGCCATCCACCCGGAAGACGACATGCCCGCCGGCCAAGAAGCCTACATCAAGATCAACGCCGACCTCGCCAAGATCTGGCCAGTGATCACCGAAAAGAAAGACCCGCTCCCGGATCACGAAGAGTGGGCAGCGGTGAAGGACAAGCTGAAGTATTTGGAACGCTGATCTGATCGTTCTCCCAAGCGACCCTCAGTCGTTAGCAATCATTGCAGGACCCGATTTTCGTCATTGCGAAGGGCGTTAGCCCCGTGGCAACCCATCCAACTGCATGGATTGCTTCGGCTTCGCCTCGCAATGACGGAGGTTTTGCAGCGATCTCCTGGAGCGAGTCATCAAATAACGCAGGCTGTATTCCCTCTCCCGCTTGCGAGATCTCTAGCTACTCTGCATGTGTTGGGATGAGATCAATCTATGACTTGGTTTCGCAGCGATCTCGCAAGCGGGAGAGGGAGTTTTCATCCTTGCCGGCGCATTTGCGCCTCTTTCAAGCCTCCCACTCCCGCCAGCCACGCAGTAGTGGGAAATAAAGCCCCAGCCGTATTGGCCGTGTTTCTCGCGCTCGCATCAGCGCGGCGTAGTTTTCAAGCTGTTCGCGATAACGCATCTGCTCACGATCGAGAAACGCTTCGACGCCGCTGCCTTCGTGGCCACCGGTTTTGTAATCGATGATCCAGCGCACGCCTTCTGCATCGATGAAGCTGCGATCGATCACGATCGAAACCTGGCGCCCATCGAGCATGCCGTTCAGCGCATATTCGCAGCGCGCATCAGCGTGACCAGGATCCAAGATCCAGCGCCCGCGCTCATCTTCGAGCGTAGCGTGCAGTGCGGCGAGAACGCGTGCACCGGCGACTTCGACTTCAGCCTCGGGCAAACCCAATCCGATCAGTGCGAGGCGCGCACTGCGCGCAAGGCGCTCAGTATCGAGACGCGCGAAACTATTGATACCGGCGCGCGCGCACTCCTGAAGCAAGCGATGCGTGACCGTGCCGACATGGCGCGCGGTCTCGCCTGCCCAGGCGAATTCGATGAGTTCGCCGGCGCGAGGCGAAGCTGCAAGTGATGCAACGCTGATCGCAGGCGGTGCTGGCGGCAAGGTCCATCCCGCGGGCAGTCTGCGCAAGCGGTTTGCCGCGAGTGTCAGCACCTCAGTTTCAGGCGCCGTCATATTCTGCCCTGTGCCCTGCTCCGCCCCCTGCTTTATTACGCTCGCAGACAGCGCGCGTGCGGCGCTGATGAATTCATCTTCAACCGCTGGCCACAAGCGCGCGAGCAAGGATTGTGAAGGTGGTTGTCTTGGTTCAAGACCGTTCTCACCTTCGCGGCATTTCACCGCGCCGATCAAATGCAAACGCTGTTTCGCGCGCGTTGCTGCGACATAGAGCAGACGTCCATCTTCATGACACGCTTTTTCGCTATCAAGTGCGCTGATGTAGCGATAGATCGGATCAGCCTCAGCGCCCGCTTCGCGAATCGGCGCGAGCAGCAGATCACCTTGCGCGCGCCGCATCCACATCAAGAGGCGCAGCTCATTGGCACGCGGCCGACGCCCGAGACCGGGCACGATGACGGTATCGAATTCGAGCCCTTTGGCCTTGTGGATAGTCATGATCTGTAAGCCGTCGTCGCCCTCGACATCCGGTCGCGCGTAGAGTCTGTCGATGCGCTCCCACAGCAACGCGCGATCGATGAGATCACCGCCTTCGTCCACCTCGTCGAGCACGGCGAACAGCATATGCGCATCGTCGAGATCACCGCGCGCTACACAAGCCGGGCCACCAAGCGCGATCCACGCACCCTCGACGCGCGTGCGCAAAGAACGCCGTCCACGTTCAGCACGGCTGGCGGCAAGCACCGCGCGCACCGTCACGAGGCGTGTGCGACCATCCGCACTCAGTGCTTGCAGACGTTCATCATCGGCAAGCAGATCAGCGATCATGGCGCGGCGATCTTCACTGACGAGTGCGTGCAGATCCGCGAGCGAGAGCCCACACCAAGGCGCGCGTAGCACGGCGAGCCAAGACACGCGATCTGCGGGATGCGTCAGCGCGCAGGTGAGCGAGAGCAGATCCTGCACGACGGGTCGATGCGCGAGATGCTCGATTTCAACTGCGCGAAAACGCATGCCTGCCTGGCGCAGCTTTGCGACGATATGCAGCAGATGGCCACGACTTCGCACCAGCACCGCGGTGCTGCCATCTTTGATATTGGCGCGCGCCGCGGTTATCAGCTCACGCACCAACTCGGCTTCTTCTTCACCGCCTGATTCGAGCAGCGCGTGCATCTGCACCGCAGCGCCATGCAATGCCGGATGATGCGCACGTGATGGCGTGTACGGCACCGCGCCGCTTGCAAGATCTTCGCTCGCTGGCAACACGCGCGCGAACGCACTATTCACCCAATCGATGATGCCGGCCTGTGAGCGGTAATTGACGGTCAAGTTCAAAGGTTCGAGCGTAACGCTGCCCATGCCTTCATGGCGCGCGCGCAGATAAAGCCCGACCTCGGCTTCGCGAAAGCGATAAATCGATTGCATCGGATCGCCGACTAGAAACAGCGTGCGGCCATCGCCCCACTCCCAACCTGCGGTCAAGGTTTCAAGCAGTTTGTATTGACCAATCGATGTGTCCTGAAACTCATCGATCAGAATATGGCGAATGCGTTGATCAAGCGCGAGGGCAAGATCCGTCGGATGCTCCGCATCACCGAGCGCGGCTTGCGCTGCCTGGGCGACACGCGCGAAATCAACCACGTTACGCTCGCGAAAAGTCACATCGAGCAATCCCGCCGCGATGCGCAGCAACTGCGCGAACGCGGTGATGGTCTCCCACTGCGCATCGCTGTAACAAAGCGGCGGCAAACTGTGCACGGCATGCAAGTGGCACCGGAAATCTTCTGCTTCCGCCAACGCGCCAAGCAGCGTCTGCATGCGCTCTTTCATGTCGCGGCAACGCGCCGCCTCACTGCCCGTCCCCTTCGCCGCTGGGAAACCTTCTTTGACCGTGAGCCGCGCGCGCCAACCGCCGGTGCTGGTCAACACTAGCTTCGCGAGCTGACGCCAGGCGCGCAGCGCTTCGGGCTCCGTATTAGGCAGACCACCGCTTTCGAGCGCAGTGAGCGCCTGCGCAACATCGCCACCATTAGCCGCGAGATTATTCAGCGCATACCACAGCGGCTCGATGAGCTGATGGGCGATACCCACCGGAATCGACGCGCGCAGCGCCTGCAAAGCTTCTTCATTCACGCGCGCCAGTGTGTGTTCCAATCGTTTGCGATCAACGCCGTGAACATGGCTCAGCCACTGATCGCGTGCGGCGAGCATGCGCGCGATCAGGTCTTCGATCTGCGCGGGATTGTTATCAAGATGGCGCAGCAGATGCGCGATGGCAGGTGACCATTGCTCACCGGATTCCACTTCCGCGAGTGTCTGGCGCGCCGCTTCACGGTAAAGCGGCACAGCATCTTCGATCACTTGCGCCGGTGCGCCAAAGCCGGAAAGCACCGGCATCCGGCGCGTTAGTGATGCGCACAGCGCATCGATGGTGAGAATGCGTAGACGCGCGGGATTGAGCAGCAGATCCCAACCACACTCGGTATCGACATCAAGCGCAGCGCGCGCAAGTCGCCACGTCCGTTGGTGATGAGCGGCTTCAGGCGGCGGCTCATTCGCCGCACGCTCAAGTGCGCTGATGATGCGATGATGCATCTCACCCGCCGCCTTACGCGTGAACGTGATGGCAAGGATTTCCTCCGGCGCCTCGACGTTGGAAAGCAGCGCCAGATAACGCTGCGTCAGCAGTTCTGTTTTTCCGGCGCCAGCTGGCGCTTGCACGATGAAAGAGGAACCGACGTGCAGCGCACGCTGACGCGCGGCGCTATCGTCTGCAACCTGCGCCTGTGTTATGCCAAGCGTCATGCCGTCGCCTCATCATCCACCGGTCCGGTGAGCTCATTGATGCGGCACAGTGCGGTGAGCGCGCAATGCGTGCAGGTTTGCGGATAATGTTTGGGATCAACCTCGGCGCGACCCGCTCGAAAATCAGCGGCGAGCGCAGAGAGCACGCGCGACCATTCCTGTCGCTGCGCGTCCCACGAGCCTTGCTCGGCGGCGTATGGCGTAGCTTCATAAGGCCGCACGCCTTTGCCCGGTGCAATGTCCATGTTTTGCGCTACGCCGACGTAGCCGACATCGCCCGGCTTCAGACAGGCAAAGAGCAGCGCATCGATAGTTTCGCCAAGCGCCAGTGCATAAAGCGGAAGCTGCGGCTCTTCGGGACGATCGCTGAACCAACCATCGATATTCACCGCACCGGTCTTGTAATCGATGACTGCGTAACGACCATCGCTCAGACGATCGAGACGATCGAGGCGCACTTCGACTTCAAGCCCATCGACAGCGATCGAACGCTTCTCCTCCAACTGCTCGACGATGAATGGCGCGCGCGCGCGTTCGATGTCCAGCCACTCGCGCAGTCGGCGCAGCAAACGCCAACGCTCCACTTCGCAGAATGTCGCTGTGTAGACGGCGGGACGTTTGGCGATCGCTTCTTGCAGCACCGCATCGATGCAGCGGCCGAGCAATGCTTCGCCATCATCAGCAGTGAGCGCGTGCAGATGTTCACTATCACCGAGCTCACGCCATAAGAGTTCGAGCGCGCGATGCAGCAGCTTGCCGCGCACGGCGGCGTCCGGCCCGGTGCTCGCATCTTGCAGCGGCTGCGCATGCAGACGCAGCTCTGTGAAAGCGCGAAATGGACACAGCGCTTGCAGACGAAACAATCTGGAACCACCAGGAGCTTCGCGTTCTATGTACTGTGGCGCGCTGCTGTCTTCCAGCGTTTCGAGACGACCGACGACTTGAATGAGTTCGCGATAAAACAATGGCCTTTGCTGCAAACTGCGCGTTTGATCGCGCGGCGCGAGATGCGTGAGCAACGCGCTCGGGCGCAGCGCGCGATCATCTTCAGTGAGCGCATAACTGAAGCGCACTTCAGGAGCGACCGATTCGAGACGCGCGCCGAGGCTGCGCGCGAATTCAAGCATGCGCTCTGGCGTGCAACGCAAACCGGATTTTCGTTGCAGCGAAATCGGCAGAAAAGGATTGGGATCAGGCGCTCGCGGCCAGGCATCTTCCTGCATGCCGAGGATCCACAGACCATCGAACCGCATGCCGGCGGCTTCCAGCATGCCGAGCACTTGCAGCGGCGCCTCTTCACGCTCGGGCTGATAAATGCGCTCAGCTGAGATGCGACGCAGTTCGCTCAGCAATTCACGGCGCTCCATGAGTGGTCTCACCGTATCTAAGCCGGCAAGGCTACAGATCAGCTCACGCCAGGCTTGCACGGTCTGATATTCATTGCTATCCAGCGTGCGTTCACCAGGCCAGCCGAGCACGTGCAATAGATGCAGCACATGTTCAACCCAGGCGCTCGGCGGCAAGCGTGAAGATAAATCGCGCTGTATGCGCTGCCATTGTCGCAGCGCTTTGCCAAGCAGCGCACAGCCAGGCGCAGCGCCTGCTAATGAAACGAAAGTCTCAAACGCTAGCGTGGCTTCACCGCGCTGGCGCAGCACGGCATCGAACATACCGCGCGCGCTGATTTCCGTTTCTGCGCCAGCAATGAAAGGCGAGCGTAGCAGCGCGCCAGCATGCGCCAGCGTTAGATTGCCATCCAGCATTTGCAGCGCAATGAGCGCCGCATGCACGACGGGATAATCCGCAAGTGGGAAACCTAAGGAAAGATCGTAAGGTAATGCACGCGGTGCACCTGAGGCAGGCAGGATCGCGGTCGGCACGAGTACATCATCCAGAATGTGCGTCAACTCCGTCCTGCACGCAGCGAGATCAGGCACGACGATGGCAATGCGCTGCACGCCTGCTTCAAGCCTTGCGCGCGCCCAATGCGCAGCCGCGATCATTTCAGCTTCGGCGTCGGAATAAGCATGCAGCGTTGCGCCTGAAACGGCTGCGGGCGCAGGTTCGATTTCGATGCGCGTACCCGCGACCGCCAGCGTATCAAGCAAAGCGTGCTGCTGAGGCGTGATCTCATCGAATCCCGTGAGATACAAGCCCGCGGGCACGGCGATCTCGCCGCTGGCAAACGCGCTTGCGAGCACATCAGGCAAGCGCGCGCGCGCAAGAAAGTTACGTGTGCGGCAGCGTGCTTCGAATTCGCGCGACCAACTAAGGAAAGCCTGGGCATCGCGTCCAAGCGTACTGGCATCAATATCGCGATCAGGATTTATCCGCCAACTCTGACAAAGCGCATACGCGTCGCTGACGAGACGCGCCGCAGCATCGGGGCGCAGCAGTGCGACGGTTTCTGAGTTCGCCAGCACGGATCGCCATAGCACATGCTCTTGCAGTGGATTCAGCAGCAATGAAGGCAACGTGAAAGAAGCTTGCGGCGCATCGTTCGTATTCATAGGTGCGCTGAACATCAGCGCATCCCAGCTGCGCTGTAGCCAGGCCGGCCAAGGCAGGATGTCGGGAGTTTCCCAGACGGTATGGCCGGCGCTCTGCGCGCGCGCGGCGTAGGCACGCTGGAGCGCTCGCGCCAGACGTTTGTTCGCTGTTAAAACAGTGACGCCAGGTGCGAGCGCAGCAAGCGCGGGATACGCAGCGGTATTCAAAACCGCTGCCTCACTGAGCGATCCCTCACTGAACGATTCTTACTGGGGAAGCGGCGCGTGCGATTCCAGAAAAGCGAGAAGCCGTTCGGGCGGAACGTAGCCCGGAATGGTGCGGCCATCCTCGAACACCAGCGTCGGCGTACCGCTCACGCCAAACTGCGTACCGATTTCATACTCTTCACTGACCGGGTTGTCACAGTTTGCCGCAGGGATTTTCTCGCCCGCCTTAGCGCGAGTGAGCGCAGCGCGGCGATCTGGCGCACACCATACCGAAACCATTTTGTAATAGTCCTGCGAGCCGATGCCGCTACGCGGGAAAGCGAGATAGCGTACTTCTACGCCGAGTGCGTTGTATTCCGCGATCCTGCTGTGCAGGAGCTGGCAATAGGTGCATTCGACATCGGTGAATACATACAGCACGTGTTGCGTCTCACCTTCAGGGCTGAACACGATGAGCTTATTGGTGTCGAGATCGTGCAACCGCTCGATACGCAGCCCCGAACGACGCTGTTCGGTGATGTTCTCTTGGCTCGCGAGATCAAGCAGATCTCCTTGCAGCGCATAACGACCATCGTCGCTGATGTAGAGAATCTGCGCGCCATAGGTGACTTCCTGAAATCCAGGAATCGGCGCCGGCGCTACACTGTCCGGTTTTTCGTCGGGCATCACGGCCTCGAGTGCTTCGGTGACAATCTGCGTCACCGGGCGCGTTTCGGCTTGCGCCTCAGACTGCGCCACGGAGCCTGCATTGGATTGGGCATTGGATTCGGCACTGGCTCCGGTATCGGATCCAGAATCCGCGCAGGACTGGAGCACGGCGCCTGCGAGGACGAGCGCAGTAACGAGGGCAAGGCCTTTGATCATGATCGTGATATCCGCAGCTGTGGGAGCTGCTCATGATAACAAAAGGCGGGAGGAATTCTGGCACTACACAGCTCGCGAGCTGGCACTAGCCGCGCGGATGATGCTCTGCATGCAAGGCTTTGAGACGCTCGCGCGCGACGTGAGTGTAGATCTGCGTCGTCGATAGATCCGCGTGGCCGAGCAGCATCTGCAAGCTGCGAAGATCTGCACCATGGTCGAGCAGATGCGTTGCAAAAGCATGGCGCAACGTATGCGGCGATAAAGGCTTGTCGATGCCGGCCGCGCGCGCATGACGCTTGATCAGATGCCAGAAGGCTTGGCGCGTCATCGCTTCGCCCCGGGCAGTGATAAACAGCGCATCCGTGCTGCGCCCTTCAAGCAGTGTCGGGCGCGCATCGCGCAGATAGGTTTCGAGCCAGGCTAGCGCCTCTTCACCTAGCGGCACCAGCCGATCTTTACCGCCCTTACCGAGTACGCGCACCACACCCTGGCGAGTGTTGACGCGAGTGAGGGGCAAGCTGACGAGCTCGGAGACTCGCAAACCCGCGGCGTAAAGCATTTCGAGCATGGCGCGATCGCGCAGACCAACAGCGGTCTGCACAGCGGGCGCTTCGAGCAAAGCTTCGACTTCTTTTTCAGTGAGAGATTTCGGCAGTGGCCGGCCAAGGCGCGGTGGATGCAAGCGCACCGCGGGATCATCGCTGCGCAGGCCAGCCTCGATCAGGTAACGATAGAAGCGACGCTGGCTTGATACCAGCCGCGCGACGCTGCGGGGTTTGGCGTTGTTGATCAGACGAAAAGCGAAATATTCCTGTAGATCGCCCGCTTGTGCCACACCGAGACTGAGATCATCGCTACGCGCTTTCAGCCAGCGATCAAAACCCATCAAGTCAGCACGATAAGCCTCTAGTGTGGCAGGACTTAATCCGCGTTCGACCCACAGTGCATCAAGGAAACGATCGATCAGCGCACCCGGCGCAGTGCAGGCGCTGCTGTCATTCTCGTCTGCGCCGGGCACGCTGGCGTCAGAGCTGATCGAGCCGCTCCTTGTCCTGCGGCGAAGCATGATGGTTGATGCTCATCACGATGTCGGCAAGCTCATGCTCAGCCGAAGTGGCGGCAGTGTCATCTTTGACTTTCTGCAGCTTTTCCCGGTCTGCGGCACTGATCTGATGCTTCATCTGCAGCAAAGCACCAGCGATCGCACGTTCACCTGGCGTTGATGCGTCGCTCGCGACGATCTTGCGTAGTGCATCTTGATCAGATGCGGTCGGTTGATGATCCAGAGTCTTGACGATCTGGGCCATCTCTTTGATTGCGTTAGCATCTGCCAACGCGATGGGGGCACTGACGAAGGAAGCAATCAACAGCAGAATGGAACCGAGCTTTGCATTCATGGCTCATCTCCTCACGGCTGTACTGAAAAAAACGACCGGCGCCTTGGCGCCGGTCATCCTACTGATTACAAAAGCTTAGAGCTTTTCGCGAATGCGAGCGGCTTTACCGCGCAGATCGCGCAGGTGATAAAGCTTGGCGCGACGCACATCGCCACGGCGCTTGACGGTGATACTGTCGACGACCGGGCTGTAGGTCTGAAACACGCGCTCCACGCCTTCACCATGGGAAATCTTGCGCACCGTGAAAGCGGAGTTAAGGCCACGGTTACGCTTGGCGATCACCACGCCTTCAAACGCCTGCAGACGCTCACGCTGACCTTCCTTGACCTTGACCTTGACCTCGACGGTATCGCCCGGCGCGAATTCCGGAACCTCGCGGTTCATCTGCTCGGCTTCGAGCTGGCTGATGATGTTGCTCATTTCTGACTCTCCTGAATAATTCCGTAATTCGCCTGATCTATCTACCCGCGCTTTTCCCCGCCCTGCACCAGCAGGTCAGGCCGCTTGCGGCGCGTGCGATCGAGTGCCTGCTCGCGACGCCACTCTTCTATCTTGCGGTGGTCTCCGCTCAGCAGGATCTCCGGCACTTGCAGGCCGTCGATCTCGCGAGGTCGCGTGTAATGAGGATGATCTAACAACCCGGAAACAAAGGAATCCTGTTGCGCTGACTCCTCATCTCCCAGCACGCCCGGCAACAGCCGCGCCACTGCATCCACCACCACCGCTGCCGCCAACTCACCACCGCTTAGCACGTAATCGCCGATCGACAGTTCTTCGTCGATCTCAGTTTCGAGCACGCGCTCGTCAATGCCTTCGTACCGCCCCGCCACCAGCATCAGCGCCGGCTCGATCGCGAGCTCACACGCGTAGGCGTGATCGAAGCGCCGGCCCTGCGGAGAGAGGTAAATCACCCGCGTCTTGCCCGCTGCGGCACGCGCCGCGCGGATCGTATCGCGCAAGGGCTGCACCATCATCACCATGCCTGGGCCACCGCCATAAGGCCGATCGTCCACGCAGCGATGGATATCCTGCGTATAGTCCCGCGGATTCCACAGCATGAGCTCAAGCACATCGCGCGTCAGCGCGCGTCCGACGACACCGCAGCTCATCAGCGCCGAGATCATCGGCGGAAACAGCGTTACGACATCGATACGCATCGCGTCGCAGGATCAGTAATCCTGCTCCCAATCCACCACGATCCGCCGCGCCGCGAGATCCACTTCAAGCACGAAATGCCCGAGTACAAACGGGATCAGCACTTCGCGCTCACCGTGTATTACCAGC
>JAITWN010000025.1 GCA_031285245.1 Chromatiales bacterium
CACTATCACGACCTTCCTGGCGATACTTGCTTGTCGTTCTCCCGCATCGCCGTGTCAATGACAATCCCAGCGATGCGGACAAATTCCCGTCCCCGATTTTCGTCATTGCGAGGCTAAGCCGAAGCAATCCAGATGCTGCCATGGATTGCCGCGGGGCTAACGCCCCTCGCAATGACAGAGACTGCTCAAAACTCCTGCCACTCGTCCTTGCCATCATTGACGGCCCGCGCTCGCGGCGCAGGCGCTTCACCGGCATCACTGTCGGCACTGTGCGCAGCAGCAGTCGGGACGGATTTCGACCAGGGGCGATTTGCGCTGCGACGCTCCACCACTGACGCAGCAGATGGCGTACTCTTCGTGCTCGTCGCTGCACTGGATGAGCGCGCAGCTTGCGGACGCAGGCGCGCTGATATGCCGTTGATCTTGAAGGTGCCCATCAACTCGTTCAGTATCTCGGCCTGCTCTTCCATGGAGCAACTGGCCGCTGCGGCTTCTTCCACCAGCGCGGCGTTCTGCTGCGTCACCTCATCCATCTGCATCACCGCGCGATTGACCTGTTCGATACCCGCCGCCTGCTCTTGGCTTGCAGCAGCGATCTCGGCGACGATGTCAGTCACTTTCTTCACGCGCGCCACGATCTCAGACAGCATCTGGCCGGACTGATGCACGAGCTCAGCGCCATCGCTGACCTTCTTCACCGACTCACCGATCAGGCTCTTGATCTCTTTCGCCGAAGCCGCGCTGCGCTGCGCCAGATTGCGCACCTCAGAGGCAACCACCGCAAAGCCGCGACCTTGCTCACCAGCGCGCGCGGCTTCGACGGCGGCGTTGAGCGCGAGCAGATTAGTTTGGAACGCGATCTCATCGATTACGCCAACGATGTCAGCAACGCGCTTCGAGGAATTATTGATTTCATCGATCGCATCGACCGCGCGCGCTACCACCTCGCCGCCATACTCGGCGGATTCACGCGCTGCGTTGGCGAGCTGATTGGCCTGACGGGCATTGTCAGCGTTCTGCCGCACGGTCGAGGTCAGCTCTTCCATCGAAGAGGCGGTCTCCTCGAGCGAAGCAGCCTGCTCTTCGGTGCGCTGCGAGAGATTCATATTACCCGCTGCGATTTCGCGTGCGCCGGTGCCAACCGAGCTGCCCGCCTCAGTGGCACGAGCAACGATGTCGCTTAGGCGTTCATTCATTTCCTTCATCGCGCCGAGCATGCGGCCGGCCTCATCCTGAGACTTCACCTCGACATTCTGGGTGAGATCACCCTTGGCGATCGCGCCCGCGACGCGCACTGCTTCGTTGATCGGCGTCACGATGGTACGCACGAGAATGGCGCTCAGCATCACACCAATCACGAGGCTGACGATGGCAATGCCGAGCACCGCCATGTAGAGCACCTGTGAGCTGCTGTACTCCGCGAGGGAAAGTTTCGCCTGCATCTCGATCAGTGCCTTGGCAGCCTGCTCCACCGGCTCATACTGAGTGTTGATGGCATGGACCCAATGAATCTGGGCAGGAACGATGAGGCCATTGCGCATCAGTTCGATCGCGATATCCAAACCCTGTTCCTGATACAGGTGACGAGCAGCGTCGAACTTGCGCGCAAGCTCGACTTCTTCCGGACCCAATTCGCTCGACATGTATTGCCCCCACAGTCGATCGATCTGCGCCTCATTTTGCAGGACTTCAGCGATACGCTTCGGCAGATCCTCGCGCGTCTGCGCCGGATTGTCATCGGGGCGCATGATCGAACCGGCGAGCGCGAGGCGCGTACGCAGCATCAAGCGCTCCATCTCCGTCAGGTCATGCATAGCAGCTTGATTCGAGTTGATGCTGGCGAGTCCCTTGTTGGCGCTATTCATACCGTACAGCCCGAGCGCAGCGCACACGATGACCAGTACCGCCATCAGGCCGAGCACAGCGGTCAACCGCGCCTTTATCGTTAACTTGTTAAACATTACTCATCTCCTCCGCATACCCGAATCTAAAAACCCTTGCCGCAATCCCTGTTCGATCAGCCGTTCACTTCCCTGCACGTCCCGGAAGCATCGATCACCGCCATACCTCCACCTCACAGCAATTTGTCGACATCCAGCAAAACCACCATTTTTTCACCGAGCGCCGCCATGCCCGCGATGAACTTCACGTCCACGGCTGCGCCAAACTCAGGCGTAGGCTTGATCTCGCCTTCCATCACGCTGTACACGTCAGACACACCATCGACCACCAAGCCGGCGACGCCGCGACGACCTTCGCTGATGATATTGACGACCACGATGACCGTCGTCGTCCCATACTCGATGCGCGCCATGCCGAGACGGCGACGCAGATCGATGATCGGAATGACGACGCCGCGCAAGTTGAGCACGCCCTGCACATATTCCTGGGTGTTCGGAATCGGCGTGACCGCGGTCCAACCGCGAATTTCCTGCACGCGCAGAATGTCGATGCCGTATTCCTCGCCCGCCAGCACGAAGGTGAGGTACTGACTCCCCGCGGTGGTAAGAACAGCATGCGATTGCACCTGCATGGCCTCTGCCACATTCATGCCAAAGCTCCTGCTGTTGTAGGCTTCGATGAGTGCCGCGCCAGCACTCTGTAAACCACAGAGATCAGCTGCTCGGGATTGAAGGGCTTGCCCAGCCATCCGCTCGCACCTGCCTTGCGCGCGCGCTCTTTCAAGTCTTCGCTGGTTTCCGTAGTCAACATCAAAATCGGTGCGTGTTGATGCAGGCTGCGATTACGCAGCGCCTCGACCAACTCGATGCCAGTCATGCCAGGCATATTCATGTCACTGATGATGACATCGAAGGAATTCTGTTCAGCAACGCTGAGCGCTGCGCTGCCGTCTTCAACCTCAATGACCTCATGACCTGCCGTGCGCAGCGTCGTTGCGACCATGCGCCGCATCGACGGGGAGTCATCTGCGATAAGAATCGATGCCATCTCAATCTATGCCTCTATCTATCCGTGCACATGCCTTCGATGGCAGTAGCGATCAGCGCATCGATGTCGAGCAGGCTCACCATCTTCTTGCCAACTGATCCGAGACCACACACCCAGGCTTCCTTGGCACCGACCGCGCCCGCAGGCGGTGGCGTGATCGAATTGGCGGGGAAGTTCACCACTTCCGACACGCCATCGACGACGATGCCGACGGTCTTGCTGTTGATACCGCACTGCACACGTACGACCACCACCACGGTGGATGCATCGAAAGACCGGCTTTCAAGACCAAAGCGCAAGCGCAGATCGATCACCGGCACGATGACACCACGCAGATTCATTACGCCGCGCACATACGCTGGCGTGCGCGGCACCGGTGTCGCGCCGCTCCAGCCTTTGATCTCCTGCACACGCAGGATATCAACGCCATATTCTTCACCCGCGCAGACGAACGTCAGGCATTGCCGAACATCCGGCATTTCATCCAGCGACTTATCCATCAGGGTCAGCGGTGGGTTGCTGGCACGTGCGGTATCCATACTTTGCGTTGTGCTCATCTTCTTTCTCCAAATTCTCAGGCTGCCGACAGCGCCGGCCGGCGCCGGCCACATCCACTCTCGAAACAGGACATCAGACCAGGCACATCGAGAATGAGCGCGACATGGCCATCACCGAGCATGGTCGCGCCCGACAAGCCCACGAGCGGGCGGAAATTGGTTTCAAGGCTCTTGATCACCACCTGCTGCTGCGCGAGCAGCTCATCGACCAAAATGCCGACACGGCGACCATCGGATTCAACGATGGTGAGCAAACCACAGAAAAGATCCGTGGAATCGGCATCGATCTCGAACAACTCATAGAGCCGGATAATCGGAATGTATTCATCGCGCAGACGGAAAAGCTCGGTTTGTCCTGCAATCGAGCTCAGCTGATCGCGATGGATCTGAATGGTCTCAACGATCGAGACCAGCGGAATGACATAGACTTCCTCGCCAACGCGCACGAGCTGACCATCGAGAATGGCAAGCGTGAGCGGCAAACGAATTCGCACCATGCTGCCTTTGCCCGGCGTCGAGAACACCTGCACATTGCCGCCGAGCTCAGCGATATTGCGACGCACCACATCCATACCTACGCCGCGGCCGGAAACATCGCTCACAGTTTCAGCGGTCGAAAATCCGGCCTGGAAAATCATGTTGTGCACGCGCTCATCGGAAGGATCTTCGTCCACTCCGATAAGGCCGCGTTCACGCGCTTTGGCGAGAATGCGCTCGCGATTGAGTCCGGCGCCATCGTCACTGATCTCGACAGTGATGTTTCCACCCTTGTGATAGGCGTTGAGGTGAATGGTGCCAACCGCGGATTTTCCTGCCGCGCGGCGCTGATCGGGTGATTCCAACCCATGATCGATACTGTTACGCACCAGATGCACCAGCGGATCACCGATTTTTTCCAACACGGTTTTATCGAGCTCGGTGTGTTCACCCGTCATTTTCAGATCGACCTGTTTGCCGAGACGCGAGCCGAGATCGCGCACCATGCGCGGAAAACGATTGAAGACAAAACTGATCGGCAGCATGCGCACGCGCATCACGCTTTCTTGCAGCGCGCGCATCTGGCGTTCGAGCTGACTTAAACCATTCTTGAGATCATCGCTGCTATGATCACCACGGCCGGTAGCAAACTGGCTCAGCATCGATTGCGTGATGACGAGTTCGCCGACGGTATTGATGAGTTCATCGAGCTTTTCGATGCTGACGCGAATCGAGCTCGATTCCGCCGACGGCGCCTGTGTAGTAGTTTCTCTGGAGGCAGAAGCGGGCTGAGACGTCGGCGCTTTGGTTTCAACTACTGGACTCGCTGGTGCTGCTACTGGCTCAGCTTCAGCGACTGCGACCTGCGCGCTCGTTTGTTCTGGCACCGCCACAACCGGCGCGTCGATGGTGATGACGGCATCTTCATCGATCCAGGCAAAAATCTGTTCGATTTCCTCGCGCGAAGCGGCCGTCTTCAGTTGCACCGTCCACTTCAGATAACAGGCGCCGGCATCCATATCAGCGAGCGGGGGCAGGGCGGCGGCATCGACACGCACTGAAACCTCACCGAGCTCGCGCAAAGCCTCGATGATGCGTAGCGGATCATTGCCGTGACGCAGCATTTGCGCGCGCGGCTCGATGCGGATCTTCCATTCGCCAGCAGCGCCACCTGCACTGGTACTAGCATTGGCAAGCGCAACCGGCTGATTGACCGCCGGCGTTGAAACTATCTCCGGAACTGGCGCTGACACACTCTTGCGCCCAGCACAGCTCTCGATCAGATTCACGAATTCAGCCTGCATGGCGGCAACTCTCGCCGAATCCGGCGTGCGCTTGCTGCTGGCAGCGGCGAGCAGATCACGCATGACATCGACCGAACACAGCAGCAGATCGGTCTCGGCATTGGTGATCATCACGCGCCCACTGCGCGCGAGATCAAGCAGTGTCTCAACGGTATGGGTAAATGAAGTGAGCTCGGTAAAGCCAAACGTCGCCGCACCGCCCTTGATGGAATGGGCTACGCGGAAAATCGTATTGATGCCATCCTGGTCAGACTGACCGGCAGGCAAGGCAAGCAAAGTCTGCTCCATGGAATCGAGGGCTTCCCCACTTTCCTGGAAGAAGATGTCGTGGAATTGCTCAAGATCCATACTACTCACAGCGCTGCCTCCTCACCCTGCCTTCTCAGGCGCAACTCAAACCAGACCTGCAAACTGATCCACCGATCCCGGGCTCTCCAGCAGCGCACCGACACCAAGTGCGCCGATCGCATGCTCAACGACCGCCGATCGCCCCTTCCAGCGAAAAGCAAGGCCACGTTCCATGCATTCGATAGCGAGATCGACCAGCATCTGCACGCCAGCGGTATCGACGGCCGCGACGGCGCAAGCATCGAGCAGCATCGGCTTGCGCATATCGAGCTCGGCGAGCAGCGCGCTGCGTAGCGCAGCCGCTTCCTGCAAGGTGCACGATGAGCCAAAGCGCACAATGCGGCAGCCGCGCTCTTCAGCCGTGGTAAGCACAGCGTTCTGAATGGTTCCCGCTTCGATGAAGCCATCATCCTGCGTGATAACACGCGGCTTTTTTGCAGCCGCTTTACGCACCATCTTTTTTTTAGCCGCGAGCTGGACGACTTTCGCGGCAGTCTTTTTGACCGTTTGCGATTTTTTGCCAGCCCGCAATTCCTTCGCCATGCCACTGATCTCCTTGCCGAACACTAGCGCACGCGATGAATGCGAGAAGCCGCACTAATTACGTTGCCAATAAGCTATCGGTATTCGTGGCCTGAACTTGAAGCAATGCGAAGGATTTCACAGCGCGCAGAAACGTAATGTGCTCAGCGGGTTAAATAACCCATAAAGGCTGACGGACAGGGCCTTGCTAAAACCAAGGCGCGGGGTGAAAACGAGAGGGGATTACTTGTTGAAGCCAGAGAGCAGCTTGTCGATCTCGTCCTGATCGTTGACGACATCGCCCTGCTCAACGCCGGGAATGCGTGGCCCCATCACACCGGGTTTGGATTCGGCGAGGGCATCAAGTTCGGCTTGTAACTGCGCCGGAGGAACCATCTGATCCTGCGTTGGGATGGCGAATGTTTTTCCACCTGACAGATCAATGATGCCACCAAGCGCGTGGTGAATTTCATCGATCAATTTGATGACGCTGCGGATGATCTGCCCGCTGAGATCCTGATAGCCCTGCGCCATCAGCACTTCACCGAGATTGCGCCGAATCTCTTCCGCATCGCTGCGCGAAGCAGTGAGGAATTCATCGATCATGGCGCGCAGTTCTTCATCGCTCTTGGCGTCCGCAAAATTCGACTGCCACAGCGGCCCGATGCGGTCAGCAAGATCACGCGTGCGCTCCGCTGGCACGTAAGAGCGCTCCACCAGATCCATGGTGCGATGCGCGGCTTCGTTGGTGAGATCGAGCACATGCTCGAGGCTCACACGCGCATCGGGCACTTGCTTGTTGGTGAGATCATCAAGGCGCGCGTTGGAGCGAAAATGTTCAAGCGCGGATTCGATATCGCGCGACAGTTGCTCAGCGACGCCATTGAACTCGCGCCGCTGCGACAAGGCGTCGACTGCCTCTAAAAAACGGTCTTCATCGTCATCCTTCCAAGATGTGATGAGCTCCTTCAACTCGTCGTCATCGACGGTGGATTTCTTTTTGTCGTTAGCGGTCACGCCATCCCCAGTGTCTGGAAGATTTTGTCCATTTTTTCCTTCAGCGTCGCCGCCGTGAACGGCTTGATGACATAGCCATTGACGCCAGCCTGCGCAGCTTCAACGATCTGCTCACGCTTGGCCTCGGCGGTCAGCATCAGCACAGGAAGTTTGCAGAGTTTAGCATCAGCCCGCACCGCCTTCAGCAACTCAATCCCTTGCATGCCGGGCATGTTCCAGTCCGTGATCAAAAAATCGAAATTACCTGCCTGCAACATCGGCAGCGCTGTTTTGCCATCGTCGGCTTCCTCGATATTGCTGTAACCAAGCTCCTGAAGCACGTTTTTGACAATGCGCCGCATCGTGGAAAAGTCATCCACGACCAGAAATTTCAAATCCTTGTTCATAACCTCTCCATCCGCGATCCCCAGCCGCAAAGCCGGAGGGAAACGGTGACCACCGTCACTGAACGCTTTGATCGGCGCGGTGTTAGCAAACTTGAGCAGAGAGCATTGGTGAGCACACCTGAAAGGCCAGCGATCAAAGATCGTAGGTTGGGCTTCACCGCATTGCGTGACGACGTGATGTGATGTTGCGCTTTCGCCCTCTCCAGCCCTGCGGGCACCCTCTCCCTAACGTGGGAGAGGGGATGGGGTGAATCATAGATTGAGCATGGCGCAGGCAGTAACATGGATTGCTTCGCCTTCGCCTCGCAATGACGCATAAAGAACACATCGTCATTGCGAGGCGCGAAGCGCCGCGGCAACCCAGAAATCATGGATTGGGCTGAGCTTGTGAAGCCCAACATCTGCGCATGACACATAAGCCTGCCTAATCGGTGAGCGTGCAACGTTGGGCTTCGCTACCGCTCAGCCCAACCTATAAGCGATCGCTTTCTCTCGTCCTTCTCCACCCGCCAATCACCTCACCAAGCCATCCGCACGCCCGCCTGACCTCCTTTGCTATCCCCACTCTCATCGAGTGACTTGC
>JAITWN010000032.1 GCA_031285245.1 Chromatiales bacterium
GTCTTTCGAGCTTTTCCTTCAAAGCTGTTATCAGCACACGAATTTCATCGTCACCATAGACGGTTTCGCCGACCAGGTCCGCGAGCACCTCGATGGTCAGTGGCAGGCGGCGGAAACGTGTCACATAGTGTCCGAAGACGGTGCCGAGGAAGCGGCCGAGAGTTTCGGCATCGGCGCCGGGCGAGACCAGCAGTTTGCCGAGATCTGCCGTCAGCGTGTCGAGATCATCCGCGGGAGCTTCCGCAGAAACTTCACTCAGAGTGTTTCCCGGAGTATTCCCCAGAAGTGTCTTTTCCAGGCTGTCTTCGGAGGCTTCCGATGGTGCTTCGGCGTTCTCCGGTGTGCCTTCTTCTGGTGTCGGCGGTAGCAGTTGTCCGGCGCGTGCGGGCACGGTGCTGCTATCACTTTCCCTCGCGGGTTCCGCGACGGTTTCATGCGCTGCGGTCGCAGGGGCGGCGGGCGATGGATGCGAAGAAGGTGTGGCTGGAGCAATTGGAGTAACCGGCGCGGCGATATTGCCTGCGAGCTCGCTCCAATAAGCGCTGAAACTATGGTCAGGTATCTGGCCGTTGAGCTGTTTGCTGAGGACAGCGGCGAGCGTGGTGAAGCAGCGGCTGGCGAGCGCGTCGGGGTCGTTCAGCAGCACCGGCCGCTGCTGTCTGATCGAGGCTTTGAGCACTTTATCATCAGTGATATAGCCGAGATAGTGAACTTTCATGCTGAGGTATTTGCGTACCGCGGCCTCGAAGCGCTTGTACACTTCCATGCTGTTGGCGTAGTTCAGTGCCATGTTCACCAGCACGTAGGCAGGGCGTTGATATTCTTGGCGTTTGAGTACGCGCAGCAGTGCGAAGGCGTCGGTGAGCGAGGTCGGTTCGGTCGAGATCACCAAAATGGTGTGCTGCGCCGAGTGCACGAAGCACAAGACCGATTCGCCGATGCCGGCGGCAGTGTCGATGAGCAGGTAATCGAAACTTGTTTCCAGTGTGCTCAAGGCGCCGAGCAGGCGCTCGCGGGCGTTGGCATCGAGGGTCGCGAGATCGGCGATGCCAGAGGCTGCCGGCACGATCATGACGCCGGCGGGTCCTTCGAGCAGGATCTCCTCGATGCTGTGTTCACCATTGAGCAGATGCTCGATGGTATAGCGCGGCGTGACACCCATGATTACATTGATATTGGCAAGGCTAGTGTCGGCATCAAAGATGCAGACACGGCTACCCTGTTTGGCGAGCGCGACGGCGAGATTGCTGGAGACGTTGGTTTTGCCGACGCCGCCCTTGCCGCTGGTGATGGCGATGACTTTGCTCGTCCTGCCGCCGTCACGCGGCGCAAGAGGCGTCTTCGCATTCATCGAAATGTTCATCAACGGACTGTGGCTCGTCTACAAGTTATATGGTTAGAACAGAGTGTAACGTTCATAGGCGCACAAACATTATGCACATTGCGTACCAGCAGGCCAGCGCGGGCTAAGTTAGATCACGCGATCACTGCCGCCATCGATTGGAATCTGCGCGCCGGTGGTACGGGCAAAGAGCGGTCCGCACAGCTCGGCGACGAGTTCGGCCACATGTCGTGATTCCACTTCGCGGCGCAGCACATTGCGGGTTTTGTATTGCTCGACGGTAAGGCCGTAGTGAGCGGCGCGCGCGGCAAGCACTTCTGGCGTCCAGATGCCGGTGTCGAAAACCGCGTCGGGATGCACGGTGTTGACGCGGATGCCGTCTTGTCCCCATTCCAATGCGGCCACGCGAATCAATTGGTTGAGAGCGGCTTTTGAAGCAGAATATGCAGCAGCGCCGGGGCCAGGTGCGGTGACGTTGCGCGAGCCGATGGCCACCACGCGCGCTCCGTTCGGCGCCTGTTTGAGCAGTGGGTGGGCTTCGCGCATGAGGACGAGGTTGGCGTCGAGGTTTACCGTCAGCACTTTGTGCCAAGTGGCGCTGTCGAGCGCGTCGATGCGTTTCCCGGGCGGGAACATGCCGGCGTTGAGCACGAGCATGTCGAGGCCGCCGAAGCGGCGCACGCCGGTTTCGAGCGCTTGAATGAGTGCAGCTTCATCGGTGATATCGCAGGGCAGACCGAGCCAGGCCGGGTGCTTGAGTGCGGTCGCAATGCTGGGGGCAATGTCGAGACCAATGACCGCCGCGCCGCGCGCGAGCAGCGAACGTGCGCAGGCAAGACCAATACCAGACGCCGTACCCGTCACTAGCGCCACTTCGCCGGCGAACACTGCCGGCTTGCCCGCCTGGCGCAGTTTGGCTTGTTCGAGATCCCAGTATTCAACGTCGAAGATGTCTGACGCGGGCAGCGCCTGATATCCGCCGAGCGCCTGCGCGCGCAGGATCACTTCGATGGTGTGAGCGTAGATGTCGGCAACGATGTCGGCGTCGCGTGCGCTGCGCCCGAGCGTGCAGACACCGAGCGCGGGGTCGAGGATGACGCGCGGTGCTGGGTCGAGCATCGTTTTGCGATCACGTGCGTTCGGCTCGTGTTGCTGAAAGTATTCTTTATATTCAGCGATGTATTGAGGAATATTGCGACCTATCATCGGCACGCGCTTGGTGCGGATGACGTGATCGGGGGTGGCTGGCCCGCGCGCTCCGATACTTGCCACATCGTCACGACGGGCAAAGGCGAGGCTGCGTTCATCCTGATGACAACTCAGTAGCAGCGCGAAGCCGGCAACGCGTGAGGCTTCAAGTCGCAGTGCGGCAATCTCCTGGCGCTGCGCGTTCGTCGGCGCGGATTGTGCGGGAAAATCGAGTTCCCAGGCGGCATGCTTTTTCAGATAGTCCTCGGCGCGAGAGACCAGCGCGATCATGCGTTCGTAGGATTCGCGTGCGGTGGCGCCGAAGGAAAAAATGCCGTGATTGAGCAGCACCATGCCGATGGTGTGCTCGTTCGCCTGCGCCGCGAAGCGCTCGGCGCAGAGGCGCGCGAGATCAAAACCCGGCATGACGTAGGGAATGATGACGCAGTCATCGCCAAATACTTCGCGAGTACGCGCTTCGCCCGCACCATTGTTGGTGAGCGCGATCACCGCATCAGCGTGGGTGTGGTCAACATAGCGATGCGGGATGATGGCGTGCAGGATGGCTTCGACTGAAGGCGTCGGCGCGCTCGCGATAGTCATGTGGGTGCGCAGCTCGTTGACCATCTCGACATCGCCGAGCGCGGGCAGACGCGCTAGCGCGCGCAGGTGATCGAGACGCACCGGCGGGAAGCCGGCGGCTTCGATGGTCTCCAGATCCCAGCCACTGCCCTTCACATAAAGCAGATCTTCCTCTGCGCCGAGGATATTGCGCTCACGGATTTTTACCGAGGTATTGCCGCCGCCATGCAGCACCAGCGCGGGTTCCCGCCCCAGCAGTCGTGAGGTGTATACACGCAGTGCCAGGTCGCCCTGGTATCCGGCGGCTTCGGTATCGTTCCACAGGCTTTTCATGGTGCGGTCGCTTGTCGTTGGGTGGCGGCGGGTGCCGCGCGTCGGTTGCATACTATACCCGGCCGAGCGGCAAGTGGGGTGTCGCTTGTGCGGCCGCGGCGTACGTCAGAGAAGGGCGCCAGAGGAACGAAATAATCACCCTGCGTCAAGCCCGTTTTATGCGCAGTCCAGCTTTACAAGCAGCGGTTTTTACACGTTTTGCCGGCAGCGCGACGGGTATCCAGCACGTTTGCATATGCATTGCAAGTACCTGTTTTTTCGCGATCTATTGAAATGAACAAAATATGATCAATGAGGAAAAACTTTAAGCAGCAAAGCACTCTTGCCGGGGTTTCAATACTTTTTCAACATAGTTATCCACAGATTCTGTGAGTAGCTGAGGGCTTGTGGATAACGGTGGTATGCCGCAGTGGCGGGTGGGTCAGATACCCGACGCGAGAAAAGGGCTAGTAATTTGGTAACTGCCACGCTAAATTACATGTAATTTTTTGGAGATTGCCATGACCGCAGCTTCATCAAAGGCCCAGCAAGTCAGAGAAAATGTGCGCGCCCATCGCGAGCGGCTGCGTGCGATGGGACTGCGGCCGATCCAGATTTGGGTGCCGGACGTGCGTGCGCCCAACTTCAAGGCACAGGCTCATCGCCAGTCACAGGCGGTTGCCGCCAGCGCCCATGCCCGTGAGGATCAAGCTTTCATCGACGCTGTATCCGATTGGGCTGATGAATGAAGCGCGCAGAGGTGTGGACCATCTCCGGCGGCAAGGACTATGCGGGCAAGCCACGTCCAGTCGTCATCGTGCAGGATGACAGCTTCGACGCGACGGACTCCATCACCGTTTGTTCCTTCACGACCGACCCGACCGACGCACCGTTATTCCGGCTCGCGGTCGAGCCGAACGGTCGCAACGGGTTGCGCTCGCCCTGCCGCCTGATGGTAGACAAAATCACCACCGTTCCCCGCGCCAAGATAGGCTCTCGCGTAGGATATCTCGACGACGAGGACATGGTGAGGCTTAACCAGGCCATGATGGTGTTCCTCGGCATGGCGGTATCGCGGCCTGTCGGGAGGCGTCAGGAGCCATGAGAGCGAATCGGTTTTTTCTCTTCTTCTTCGCGGCAGTCAGATCGACGGAAAATGCAGGAAACGGGAATGTGAACGCTCAGGGGATTGGCGTTCAGAGGTGTGCATAATTCGTTGTTTCTGGTGCCCCGGAGACGATTTGAACGTCCGGCCTTCCCCTTAGGAGGGGGATGCTCTATCCAGCTGAGCTACCGGGGCGAGAGCGCCGATTATAGGCGTGGCTCTGGCTGCTGGGAAGGATGCGCCGGCGGGTGTGCAGCCGGCGCAGGTTTCGTTTTCAGTGGCTTTCGTCGCGGTCGTTTTCGGCGTCAGACCAGTCGAAGTCGGCGATGTCTTTTTTCAGACGCCTGCGTTCGAGATGGTGCTCGATTGATTTGCGCGGGTTTCTGTCGCGTTGCGGCTCGCCCTTGCGGCCGCGCGCGTCGAGCATATTTTCCAGTTGATCTTCGTCAAGAAAACGGTTGTCGTCCTGCTTGAGGAAGACGTATTCATGCGGATGTTTGCTTGCCATGTTCTCCTCCATAAGCTTGCTCGTCTGATATCGGCTTGTCCTCGCCTGGTAGACAGCAGAGCTATTTGAAAGTGTTAATGGCATCACATCGGCGGCGATGATTTTCAGGGTCGCGGTGACCAAAGATCATCACTGGGGATCGTCATAGGCTGATGCCGGGTGTCGTGCTACGCTAACTGACCGTCGAATCCGGACAAGGCATCA
>JAITWN010000095.1 GCA_031285245.1 Chromatiales bacterium
CCCCCCCCGAGCAGCACGAGCGAAACCCCAGCGCTGATGCCACCCAGCGTGAAATCACTGTCATAGAGCGCGGACAAACGACGCACCGGGCCGGCCAGCATCCCGAGCGCCGCCGTCACCAACAGCCAAGCGAAAATCGCGCCAAAAAGGCCATGAAACACGCCGTTATAGAGGAAAGGTCGACGCACGAAGCTATTGGTCGCGCCGATCAACTTCTGCACCACGATCTCCTCACGGCGACTCTGGATCGACAGCCGGATGGTATTGCCAATGATGAGCAGCACAGACAGCGCCAAAAATGCGCCGAGCACCAGAACGCCGCGCTGCGCGAACTGCATGATGGCGTAGAAACGTTTCACCCATTCGAGATCGAGCTGCGCGCTTTCCACCGCTGGCACGGCACGCAGGCGCGCGAGCAGGCTCTCTATCTCCTGCGGCGTTGCCGCTTCAACGCGCGGCTGCACGATGAGCACCGACGGCAGAGGATTATCCTGCAATATATCGAGCGCCTCACCGAACCCCGAGAGGCGCTGAAATTCCTCAAGCGCCGCGGCAGGCGGTATGTGAGCAACGGTCGCCACCTGCTCCGATGCTCCAATCTCACGCACCAGGCGGTCGATCTGCGCCAGTGGCGTACTTTTACGCAGAAACAAGGAAATCTGCGCTGCATCTTCCCAACCCGCGCTGACGGCGCGCGCGCCTTGCAACACCACATAAAGCCCGGTCGGAAGCGCGAGTGCGATGCCAATCACCGCCACCGTCATCAAGGTCGAAAACGGCATGCGCACCATCCGCCCGAGCGTATTGAACATGGCTTGCAGATGATGCTCGCCCCAGGAGCGCAAACGCTCGACAGCGCCGAGCCGGCGCGGGGCGGCAGTACGTGCCGCGCGAGATACATCAATCGCGTCAGTCGATGACCCTTCGGCAGCCTCAGCATCGAGCAGCGCTTCATAGGCCGCATCCTCATCGGCCTGCCCGTGCTGTTCTTCACGTAGCAAACTGGGGGGGATACCTGAACGACTCATGCCGGCACCGCTCCCAGCGACTCTTCGGTCAATAAGCGACCCGCTTCCAGACGCAGAATGCGCCGCCCCATGCGCGAGATGAGCTGCAAATCATGGCTCGCAATCAGCACGGTGACGCCAACTTGATTGAATTGCGCAAAAAGTCGCATCACTTCCTCTGACAGCCCAGGATCGAGATTGCCAGTCGGCTCATCGGCAAGCAATAACGGCGGTTTGTGCACGACCGCGCGCGCGATGCCAACGCGCTGCTGCTCACCACCCGACAACATCACCGGATAACGCCGCTCCTTATCGAGCAGACCGACTTTATCGAGCGCCGCACGCACGCGTCGCGCGATCTCACGGTGTTCATAACCCGCGATCACCAGCGGCAAGGCGACGTTGTCGAATACCGTGCGATCGCTGAGCAGATTGTGATTCTGAAAAATAATGCCGATCTCGCGGCGCAAATAGGGAATCTGCGCCGAACGGATACGAATGAGGCTGCGGCCATTGAAAAAAATCTGGCCATAAGAAGCGCGCTCGATCAGCGCGATGAGCTTGAGCAGCGTGCTCTTGCCCGCGCCGGAACGGCCGGTGAGAAAAGCCATTTCCCCCGCGCGCAGATGCATGTTGAGGCCAACGAGCGCTTCCTGCCCGCCCGGGTAACGCTTGCCTACATTCTCGAAACGCAGCATCAGGATTTCCCTGAAAACAGTGCCGCGACGAATTCCTCGGCATCGAATACGCGCAGATCCTCGATGCTTTCGCCAACACCGACAAAGCGAATCGGCACATCGAGCTTTGATGCCACCGCAAAGATGACGCCGCCTTTGGCGGTGCCATCGAGTTTGGTGAGCGTAATGCCAGTGAGGCCAACGGCATCGTTGAACTGCGCCGCCTGCGAGACGGCATTCTGCCCGGTGCCAGCATCGATCACCAGCATGGTTTCATGCGGCGCGGTGGGATCGGCCTTGGCGATGACGCGTTTTACCTTTTGCAGCTCGGCCATCAGATTGGCCTGTGTGTGCAAACGGCCGGCGGTATCGATGATGAGCACATCCATACCGCGCGCCTTCGCCGCCTGCATCGCGTCGAAAGCAACTGACGCCGGATCGGCGCTGCGTGTTTGCGCGATGACCGCGATATCGTTGCGCTCGCCCCAAGCTTGCAGTTGCTCAACCGCCGCGGCGCGGAAAGTATCACCGGCGGCGAGCATGACCCGCATGCCCTCACCCCGTAGACGACGCGCAAGCTTGCCGATGGTCGTGGTCTTGCCAGCGCCATTGACGCCGACCATGAGAATGACGAATGGCGTAGCACGCCTCTCGATGGCGAGCGGGATCGAACGCGGCTTCAGCAGTGCGAAAAGATCAGCGCGCAAGGCCGCAAACAGCGCATCGCTGTCGTCGAGTTCGCGACGCGAAATGCGTTTTTCGATATCGGTAATGATTTTACGCGTTGCATCGACGCCGACATCGGCGCTCAGTAACACGGTCTCGATTTCTTCAAGCAGCTCGGCATCGATCTTCTTGCGGCCGAGCACGAGGCTTGCGATACCTTCGACGAAACCGTCGCGGGTTCGCTGCAAGCGCTCTTTCAGGCGGCCGAAGAAACCGGATCCCTTGCGTGCTTGCGGATCGGCTGGTTCAACCATGAGTGCGTCGTCTTGATCTAATAGCTGGGTTTTTGCCAGATCGCCTTGCTGCTTGCAGGATCGATAACGATGATCGAGCCTGGCATCGGATGCACGGCGCACTGGTGTACAATACGGAACTTTCTCGAAGCCCCCGAGCTCGAACTTGGAACCAGAAGCTCTGGATGATTGGCTTCGATCCATCCATTTTCGTCGTGCGCCTATCCTAGCAGAATCAGCAACCGGTTAAACAAAAACTGAAGGAGCGTGACAGCCGTGTATTTTGCGCTTGACGTCGTTACACGATCCAAGGAGACGTTCGCATGAAAACAAAATTGCTCGCGAGCATCTTCGCTCTGCTGATCATCGCCACAGCCCCCATGCTGGTGCCCGCGTTGATATCGAGCGCGCAGGCGCGTGATGGGGAAAGCGCCCAAGCCAGCGCGACCACAACCCACGAATTTCGCCTCGACAATGGCCTCAAGCTGATCGTCAGAGAAGATCACCGCGCGCCGGTCGTCGTGTCGCAAGTCTGGTACAAAGTCGGCGGCAGCTACGAACACTCCGGCATCACTGGCATCTCGCACGCGCTCGAACACATGATGTTCAAGGGCACGAAGAAACATCCGCCCGGCACCTTCTCACGCATCATCGCCGAACACGGCGGACGCGAGAACGCTTTCACCGGACGCGACTACACAGCTTATTTCCAGCAGCTCGAAGCCAGCCGTTTGCCGATCAGCTTCGAACTGGAAGCCGATCGCATGCGGGGTTTGCTGCTGCCTCCTGAGGAATTCGCACGCGAGATCGAAGTCATCAAGGAAGAACGCCGGCTGCGCACCGACGACAATCCGCAGGCCATCACTTACGAACAGCTCTATGCCACAGCCTTCAACGCCAATCCGTATCACAACCCGATCATCGGCTGGATGAACGATCTCGAGCACATGACCGCGGGCGATCTGCGCAAGTGGTACGACGATTGGTACGTTCCCGACAACGCCACGCTGGTCGTAGTCGGCGACGTCAATGCCAGCGAGGTATACAGCCTCGCCAAGCGCCATTACGGCAGCGTGAAGAAAGATAAAAAACATCAGGTACCACAGCTCAAACCGCGCACTGAGCCAACACAAATCGGCGAACGCCGCGTCACCGTGCGCGCGCCGGCGCGCGTGCCTTATCTAATGCTGGGCTACAAAGTACCGGTCGTACGCGGCGCCGAGGTCGATTGGGAACCCTATGCCCTCGAAGTGCTCAGCGGCGTGCTCGACGGCGGTGACAGCGCGCGTTTCTCCAAACATCTCGTACGCGAAGAAGGCATCGCTGCCAATGCCAGCGCCAGTTACAGCCCGTATTCACGCCACGAAGATCTGCTGATGCTGGATGGTACACCGGCGCAAGGACACGACGCCGCCGAACTCGAAGCCGCGCTGCGCCAACAGATCGCGCAACTACGCGATGAGTTGATCACGCCCGCCGAACTCGAACGTATCAAAGCGCAAGTAGTAGCCAGCGACATCTATCAACGCGATTCCGTGTTCTATCAGGCTATGCTCATCGGCATGCTGGAAACCTCCGGGCTCGATTGGCGTTTAGCGGATGAATATCTCGAGCACATCAAAGCCGTGACACCCGAACAGGTGCGTGAAGTCGCGCGCAAATACCTCACGGATGATCACCTCACCGTTGCGGTGCTCGAACCCTTGCCGATCGATCCATCGAATCCGCCGTCCGCCGCGCCGGCTGGAGGTGCCAATGTACGCTGATCGCCGTTACACCTTGTGGCCGCGCGGGCTGTTTGCACTGCTGCTGCTCACGCTGACATCGCTCGCCCATGCCGCACGCATTGATATCCAGCACTGGGAAACCACCAATGGCGCACGCGTCTATTTCGTACCGGCAATGGAACTGCCGATCGTAGATATCCAGCTCGTCTTCGATGCCGGCAGCGCACATGACGGTAGCCACGCCGGGCTCGCGCAGCTAACGAGCCGCATGCTTGCCGAAGGCGCGGGCGATATGGGCGCCGATGCCATCGCCGAGCGTTTCGAGGGGCTCGGCGCGCAGTTCGGCGCGGATGCACAGCGCGATATGGCCGTGCTCACGCTGCGCAGTCTAAGCGATGCCAGCTATCTCGACCCGGCGCTCGACACGCTCGCCACCATCGTGCGCGCGCCGACCTTTGCCGCGCAGCCCTTTGAACGTGAACGCTCACGCCTGCTGATCGACCTGCAATCGGCCGAGCAATCACCGAGTGATATCGCAGAGGATGCTTTCTATCGCGCGGTTTACGGCCAGCATCCATATGCCTCACCGGTGCTCGGCAGCACGGAGTCTGTGCAAGCGCTCACTCGCGATGATCTCGCAAACTTTCACCGCGAATACTATGTAGCGCGCAATGCGGTCGTCGCCATTGTCGGCGCACTCAGTAGGGCGCAGGCCGAACAGATCGTCGAACGTGCGCTGGGATCGCTGCCAGAAGGCGCGACGGCAACGCCGGTAGCAGAGGTGAGCGGCGCGCGGCAGGCTGAGCGCATCCGCATCGAGTTTCCTTCCAGCCAGACCCATGTCCTGGTGGGGCAGCCGGGCATCTCGCGCCTTGATCCTGACTACTTCCCGCTCTACGTCGGCAATTACGTGCTCGGAGGCTCAGGGCTCGTTGCACGGGTGAGTGAAGAAGTGCGCGAAAAGCGCGGCCTCGCTTACAGCGCTTACAGCTATTTCACCCCGATGCGGGCGCAGGGGCCTTTCACACTTGGGCTGCAGACGCGCAACGATCAAGCCGAGCAAGCGCTCACCGTGCTCTTTGATACGCTTAACCACTTCATCGCCGAAGGGCCAACGGCGGCGGAGCTGATCGCGGCGAAGAAAAATATCACCGGTAGTTTTCCCCTGCGTATCGCGAGCAATCAAAATATCGTCGGCAATCTTGCGGTGATCGGTTTCTACGGTCTGCCGCTCGATTATCTGGATACGTTCAATAGCCGCGTCGAAGCAGTGAATGGCGATCAGATTCGTAACGCCTTCCACCGCCGCATCGATCCGGCAACCATGGTGACGGTGACCGTTGGTCAGTCTGCGAAATAAATACGGGCGCGGACGCGCCCAGCGCCGCCAGCAAGGGCAACTGCGCATTATTGGCGGCATGTGGCGCAGCCGGCGCTTGCGCTTCCTCACCGACGCCGAAATCCGGCCAACGCCCGATCGCGTGCGTGAAACCGTGTTCAACTGGCTACAGGAAGTTGTACCCGGCGCACGCTGCCTCGATCTGTTCGCGGGCAGCGGCGGACTCGGACTCGAAGCCCTGTCGCGCGGCGCAGCGCACGTGACGCTCATCGATCAGGACGCACGCGTCATCGAGCAGCTGCAAGAAAATCTCACGCTGCTCGGCGCTCGCAATGCTGAGCTCGTGTGCTCAGACGCGTTCAAATTTCTGGCGGCGCACCACAGCACTCAACCTTTCGACATCGTATTCATGGATCCGCCCTACCGCGATCATCTGCTGGGTGAGGCCTGCGCACGCTTGGAAAGCTCGGGTCTGCTGGCACAAGCAGCCTGGATTTATCTGGAATGCGGCAGCGACGAGCCACCACCGGCCTTGCCTGCAAGCTGGCATTACATTCACAACCGTAGTGCTGGACAGGTCGGCTATCATCTCGCCAAAAAAGACCCTGAATCAGACTCGGCATCGAACGACTTGAGCACTGCATGAACGCCGTCGCCATTTACCCCGGCACTTTTGATCCCATCACTCACGGCCATACTGACATCGTGCAGCGCGCCGCGTGCCTCTTTGACCGCATCATCATCGCGGTCGCCGCAAGCCCGGGCAAAACCCCCACATTCACCCTTGATGAACGCATGCACCTAGCACGTCTCGCGCTCGCCGGCACAAAAAACATCGACGTACTCGGCTTCGATCACTTGCTGGTCAATTTCGCCCGGGCACAAGGCGCGAGCGTGATTCTGCGCGGGCTGCGCGCGGTGTCCGATTTCGAATATGAATTTCAACTCTCGAGCATGAACCGACGTCTCGCGCCTGATATCGAGACGGTCTATCTCATGCCGTCCGAGCAACATTCCTTTATTTCCTCAAGTCTGGTCAGGGAAATCGCCAAGCTCGGCGGCGATGTTTCCGGCTTCGTCCACCCCGAGGTGCAGGCTGCGCTACGCGAGAAGATGAGTTAAGCTTGGCACCGCCCGTTTTTTCGAAATACCCCCGACGAGCCGAAACACATGTCTCTGATCATCACCAACGATTGCATCAATTGCGACGTCTGCGAACCCGAGTGCCCAAACGGCGCGATCTCGCAGGGCGCTGAAATTTACGTCATCGACCCCGCGCTGTGCACTGAATGCGTGGGGCACTTCGATACTCCGCAGTGCGTGCAGGTCTGTCCGGTCGATTGCATTCCCAAAGACCCCGACCACGTCGAGACCCAAGACGAGTTGCACCAAAAGTACCTCAAACTGATGGGCTGACGATCATGCGCATGCGCCGCATGACCAAACCATCACTGATTGCCGTTTTCTCGCTGTTCATCTGCTGGGCAAGCTTTGCTGGCGCAGCACAGCGCCCGCCCGCGGCCGCCATCGCCAGCGCACATCCGCTCGCAACCGATGCAGGTTTTGAAATCCTCAACGCAGGCGGCAACGCCTTTGATGCCGCAGTCGCGATCAGCGCCGCGCTCGCGGTGGTTGAGCCTTCCGGCTCAGGTCTTGGTGGTGGTGGCTTCTGGTTGCTGCATCGCGCCGAAGATAATCGTGAAGTCATGATCGACGGCCGCGAACGCGCGCCACTTGCTGCGACAGCAACGATGTATCTCGATGCGAATGGAGAACCGGTGCCGCGTCTGTCACTCGATGGCGCGCTCGCAGCCGGCATCCCTGGCACACCCGCCGCACTCGTTCATCTTGCGCGCGAATACGGCAAACTCCCGCTCGCACGTTCATTGGAACCAGCGATACGCCTAGCGCGCGATGGCTTTGCGATCGACGAACACTATCGCGCGATGATCGGCTTTCGCATCACAGCGCTGCGCGCATCGCCTGCGGCGGCAGCCATTTTTCTGCATGATGGCGAAGTGCCGACAGTGGGTGATGTCGTGCGCCAAACAGATCTTGCCAATGTGCTCGAAGCGATTGTGCATGAAGGCCGCGCCGGTTTTTACGCAGGCGAAGTCGCAGACGCGCTCATCGCTGGCGTGCGCACTGCTGGCGGCATCTGGTCCAAAGATGATCTCGCTGACTACAAAGTCATCGAGCGCGAACCAGTGCACGGCATGTATCGCGGCATTCGCATCACCAGCGCCCCGCCGCCTTCTTCCGGCGGCATCGCACTCGTGACCATGCTCAACGTGCTCTCGGGCTACGAGCTCGACAAACTCGATCCGATCACGCAGCGCCATCTCATCGTCGAAGCGATGCGCCGCGCTTATCGCGATCGCGCGATTTACCTTGGCGATCCTGACTTCGTTACCATTCCATCAGAGCTCACCGAACCGGCCTACGCCAGTGGCCTGCGCAGCGCGATACGCACTGATCGCGCCATGCCGAGCGCGCTGCTGCCCGGCTTACCTGCTGAAGTTACAGGCACCGATACCACACATTTTTCCGTGCTTGATGAAGCCGGCAATCGCGTCGCTGCCACGCTCTCGGTCAATCTGCCATTCGGCGCCGGCTTCGTGCCACCAGGCACAGGCGTGCTGCTCAACAACGAGATGGATGATTTTTCCACCAAGCCCGGCGCGCCGAATGCGTATGGATTGATCGGCAGCGCGATCGATGGCGGCACACAAGCCAATGCCATCGCGCCCGGCAAACGTCCGCTATCGAGCATGACGCCCACCTTCCTCGACGACGGCAAACGCGTGGCGATACTCGGCACACCGGGTGGCAGCCGCATCATCAGCATGGTACTACTCGCATCGCTGGAATTCGCGCGCGGCGGCAAGCCTGCGGACTGGGTAAGCGCGGGACGCTATCATCATCAGTTCTTTCCAGATCGCATCACTTATGAACCTGACGCACTGACTGCGGAAGAAATCGCCGGCCTCAAAAAACTCGGCCACACATTGCAAGTCAGCGATCGACGTTACGGCAATATGCAGATCGTGCTGTGGAACCGCGAGACGAACACCGTGGATGCCGCATCAGACCCACGCGGTGGCGGCGGCGCTGAAACACGCGCTACCGCGCGATGATTCAAGGCATCAACTCGCCATCGTAGTCGATGATGAGAGGCGCATGATCTGAGAAGCGCTGATCTTTGTAGATAGATGCGGTTTGCACGCGCGCGCGCAAACCCGGCGTGATCACCTGATAATCGATGCGCCAGCCGATATTCTTGGCCCAGGCCTGCCCGCGATTCGACCACCAGGTGTATTGATCCGCTTCCTCATTGACGACGCGAAACGCATCAACAAAACCAAGCTCGCCAAACAAGCGATCCATCCATTCCCGCTCCTGCGGCAAAAAGCCGGAATTTTTCTGATTGCCGCGCCAATTCTTGATATCGAGCTTAGTGTGCGCGATGTTCCAATCACCGCAGAGAATGTAATCGCGACCATCAGCACGCAGCTCAGCAAGCAATGAAGCCAAGCGATCGAGGAAGCTATATTTCACTTCCTGCCGCTCCTCACCACTCGACCCCGAAGGCACATACAGCGAGATCACACTGAGCGCACCGAAATCCGCGCGCAGATAACGACCTTCACGATCCACATCTTCGAAGCCCATGCCCGCAATCACCCGCGTCGGCTCGATGCGGCTATAGATACCAACACCGCTGTAACCTTTCTTCTCGGCATCGTGATAACAAGCGTAATAACCCGCCGGCTGCAGCAGCTCACCACTGCGCTGATGCTCCTGGCATTTGGTCTCCTGCATACAAACTACATCTGCGCCCGTGCCGCGGAGCCAATCGTAAAACCCCTTGAGCTCCGCCGAGCGAATGCCATTGGCGTTCAGAGTGATGATGCGCATGATCTCTCCGGAAAATTGGTAAGCATATCATCCCTCTCCCACAAGCGAGGGCTCTGCGAAACTGGGTCATGGGTTGGGTCGAATGTTAGTGAAGTCCAACGTCGGGGAGATTCATCTCAGGGTTCCGTGATTGGGCAGGCTGAAGCTTCAAGAAAATGTCTGTTTTTCTCGCGAATGCACCGCAGTGCTTGGAGCGGCGCCCGTTCCTCTTTTTCAGAACCGTTGGCGCGCAGCGGCTCCGTGTACAATACCCCGCACTTTCCCTCGCACTGTCCACACAGAGGATTTCATGCAGGACTATCAAATCGCGTTTCTTGATTTAGCCATCGCTCGCGGGGCGTTGCTGTTTGGCGAGTTCACTTTAAAATCGGGACGATTGAGTCCGTACTTTTTCAATAGCGGGCGCTTCGATGATGGCGTCGGCACAGGAGAGCTCGGGCGTTATTACGCCGCGGCAATCAAAAGCTCGGGTATCGCTTTCGATATGCTCTACGGGCCTGCATACAAAGGCATTCCGCTGGTGGTGGCAACCGCAGTCAAATTGCAGGAGATTTATGGCATCAACGTGCCTTATGCCTTCAATCGCAAGGAAGCCAAGGATCACGGTGAAGGCGGCAACATCGTCGGGCGCGCACTCAGCGGGCGCGTGCTGGTGGTGGATGATGTCATCTCCGCAGGGACTTCAGTGCGCGAATCGGTGAGCATCATCAGCGCGGCTGGCGCTGAGCTTGCAGGTGTAGCAATCTCGCTCGATCGCCAGGAGCGCGGTCTCGGCACTGTCTCCGCTGTGCAGGAAGTGGAAAAAAACTTCGGTATCCGCGTCGTCAACATCGTCGGCCTCAAGCAGTTGATCGCTTACCTAGAGCAGAAACCCGGCATGCATGCCGAGTTGGAAAGAGTGCGTGCTTATCAACGCCAATACGGCACGCAAACTGGTATCTAAGGATTTCGTCATTGCAAGGGGCGTTAGCCCCGTGGCAATCCAGACGGCGTGTAGATTGCTTCGGCTTCGCCTCGCAATGACGGAAATTCTTCAGCGATTCCCGGTCAATGCTTCTCGCGCAACGCACTACAGAATCAGCATAAGACCAACGCACACGGTCATGATCTCGAAGCTGCGCTTGATCAAACGATTACCTTTGACCACTGCGATGTGCGCGCCGAAATAACCACCGGCGAGTGAGCCGATCAACAGCGCCGGCAACCAACTCCACGCAACGGGAGACTGGAGCGCAAGCGTGATCGCGCCGGCGCCATTCCAGAACATACCGACCAGAATCAGCGTGTAGGCAA
>JAITWN010000001.1 GCA_031285245.1 Chromatiales bacterium
GTTGAACTCGGTCTGCTCTTCAACCGCAGCAGCAGCACCGCCCGCCGGGGCAGCGACAGCAACGGTAGCAGCAGCGGCGGAAACGCCGAACTTGTCTTCCATCGCCTTGATCAGGTCAACGACCTCGAGCACGGTCATCTTGGAAATGGTGTCGAGAATTTCTTCAGTGGAAACAGCCATGGGTATACTCCTAAAAAATGTCTGTTGGGCTGGACGCTTTAGGCGCCCTGCTTCTGGTCACGGACGGCCGCCACAGTGCGCGCCAGCTTGTTAGCCGGCTCCGCAAGCGTGCGGACGAACTTACTGATCGGGGCCTTCATCACTGCCATGAGCTGGCTGATCGCCTCGTTACGCGTCGGCAGAGTGGCAAGGCGCTTAGCATCGGCCGGCTGCAACAGCTTGCCGGGTAATGCGACGACTTTGATCACCAGCTTGTCGTTGTCTTTAGCAAAATCCGTCATTACGCGCGCGGCGGCACCGGGTTCTTCGGTGGACAGCGCAAGGATGAGCGGACCCGTCAAGACATCTTGGATACACGCGAACTCGGTATCTGCAACTGCGCGGCGGGCCAGCGTGTTTTTGACGACACGCAAATAAACACCAGCCTTACGCGCGTTGTTGCGCAGCTTTGTCAGCTGATCGACGCTAAGACCCGCGTACTCAGCCGCAATGGCTGATTGGGCGGTGCTCGCTCGGGCAGCGACATCGGCGACGATGGCCTTCTTTTCTTCTAGCGAAAGCAAACGTTCACCTCCTGTTTATCCTGCTTCCCACGCACAAATAACAGTGCTGGGCGTACAGGACGGGTTGGACTGAAAGAGCGCGCGATTCATCAGCACGCCCCACCCCCACGGTGACCGTCACCAGTAAAGCGGTTTCCAGTAGCACCGTCTGCGCAGGTTTCGGTTCCTCGGCGGTTCCGACATTAAGCCGCCCGATCATTCGGGAAGCACCTGCGGTCTTCGACGGCTCCACCTTCCGTTTCAGGAAGGTGGAGCAGCCCAAAGTCTTCTCAACTCGTTAGGCGCTCTGCTGCTGCAGCGTCGACTGGTCGATCACCAGCCCAGGGCCCATCGTCGTTGAAAGAGAAATCTTCTTCACATAAATGCCCTTCGCGGTGCTCGGGCGAGCGCGGTTGACCGCAGCCAGCAGCGTGCCGAGATTTTCGCGCAGCGCATCGACAGAGAAATTTGCCTTGCCGATTGTGCAGTGCACCACGCCACCTTTGTCAGCGCGATACTGCACCTGACCGGCCTTGGCGTTCTTCACTGCGGTAACCACATCCGCCGTCACCGTGCCAACCTTGGGATTTGGCATCAGGCCGCGCGGACCGAGCACCTGACCGAGCTGACCGACGACGCGCATGGCATCAGGAGTAGCAATGGCGATGTCGAACTCAATGGTGCCGCCCTTGATGGTGGCAGCGAGATCATCGAAGCCAACGATGTCAGCGCCAGCAGCACGCGCTGCATCGGCCTTTTCGCCTTGCGCAAACACGGCAACACGCACGGTCTTACCCGTGCCATGCGGCAATACGGTCGAGCCACGCACCGCCTGATCGGACTTGCGCGCATCGATACCGAGATTGATGCTGACATCAACGGATTCGTTGAACTTGACCTTGGACAGATCCTTCAGCAAACCGAGCGCCTCATCAATCGGATACTGACGCAGCGGGCTGACCTTGGAACGGATTTCCTTGAAACGTTTGCTCAGCTTCGCCATGGTCAGATCTCCGTCTCCAAGCCCATGCTGCGCGCACTGCCGGCGATGGTACGCACAGCGGCATCGATATCAGCAGCGGTCAGGTCGGGTTGTTTGGTGCGCGCGATCTCTTCGAGCTGCGCGCGCGTCACTTTGCCGACTTTTTTGGTGTTCGGGGTCGGGCTGCCGGATTCGATACCGACGGCCTTCTTGAGCAGAACGGTGGCGGGCGGCGTCTTGGTAACGAAGGTAAAGCTGCGATCGCTGTAAACGGTGATCACCACCGGCAGCGGCATGCCTTGCTCGACGCTCTGGGTCTGGGCGTTAAACGCCTTGCAGAACTCCATGATGTTGACGCCACGCTGACCGAGCGCGGGACCAACCGGCGGGCTTGGATTAGCCTTGCCGGCAGGAATCTGAAGCTTGATGTAAGCTTCAACTTTCTTTGCCATGAGTCATCTCCCGGGTGCAAGCGCCGCTGGCAGCGGCTCCCCGTTGTTGGTGAAAAAAATTAACTCTTTTCGACTTGCACAAATTCCAATTCGACAGGCGTTGAACGCCCGAAGATGGTGACCGCTACGCGCAGGCGGTTCTTCTCGTAATTGACTTCTTCAACCACGCCGCTGAAATCAGCGAACGGACCGTCGATGACGCGCACCACTTCACCGGGTTCAAACAGAATCTTGGGCTTGGGCTTCTCGACGCCTTCCTGGATGCGATCCATGATCGCCATCGCTTCCTTGTCGGAAATAGGCGCCGGACGATCAGAAGTTCCGCCAATAAAACCCATCACCTTCGGCACTTCCTTGACCAGATGCCAGGTGGATTCGTTCATCTCCATCTGGATCAGCACATAACCAGGAAAGAATTTGCGATCGCTGCGGCGCTTCTGGCCACCACGCATCTCGACCACTTCCTCCGTCGGAACCAAGATGTCGCCGAACTTCTCTTCTATACCGCTATGCGCAATGCGTTCGCGAAGCGAGCGTATCGCCTGCTGTTCGTAGCCCGAATAGACATGGACCACATACCAGCGTTTCTTCGGAGTATCCATGTCAGATCTCGTCATGCGTCCCTCAGCTTCCCTGGCCCGTCACGATCTTCACGATCCAGGTCAGGATCGAGTCGAACAACCACAAGATGGCCGCGCTCACCACCACCATGACCATCACCATTGCCGTGGTCTGAGTGGTTTCCTTGCGTGTGGGCCAGACGATTTTGCGTACTTCAGTACGCGACTCGCCAATGAAAGCCCACGTGTGCTTGCCCGCTGCGGTCTGAAGCAGCACCGCAGCCGCCACCGCAGCCGCCATCAACAAGCCAATGACACGAATCGCCATCGGCTGATTGCCAAAGTAATAAAAGCCGGCAATGGCGCCAATGACGATCAGTGCTACGAGCAGGAATTTGATCTTGTCCGACATATCACTGCTCTTTACTTGGCAGGCCAGGAGGGAATCGAACCCCCAACCTGCGGTTTTGGAGACCGCCGCTCTGCCAATTGAGCTACTGGCCTAAACTCTTTACTTGATGACCTTAGAGACGACACCCGCGCCGACCGTACGACCACCTTCGCGAATCGCGAAGCGCAAGCCCTCTTCCATCGCGATCGGGTTGATCAACGCTACCGTCATCTTCA
>JAITWN010000049.1 GCA_031285245.1 Chromatiales bacterium
CGACATCCAGCTTGCCCGTGGCGAAGTAATCCAGAAAAAAGAGGGGCCGCGCTCCTTGTACCAAAATATCGTTAACGCTCATGGCCACCAGATCAATGCCCACGGTGCTATGATGATTCCAGGCAAAGGCCAGTTTGAGCTTGGTGCCAACGCCATCCGTACCTGAGACCAGCACCGGTTCGCGATAGCGATCGAGCGGCAGCTCGAACAGCGCGCCGAATCCACCGAGACCGCCGAGTACGCCCGGGCGATGCGTGGCGCGTGCAATCGGCTTGATGCGTTCCACCAGACGGTTGCCGGCATCGATATCGACACCCGCGTCGCGGTAGCTCAGAGGGGAGGAAGAACGGCTTTCGGACTCGCTCACGGTCGGGGATCCACTGCTCTTGAAGCTTGATGAAGGATGACGACGAGCGCCGTCCGGGGCGGCGATTATACCGCATAATCAGTTTGCTCGATCAATGCCTTGGGTGATGCGTTTGCTAGCAGGCTGCGCGCGCCTTGGGTTATCATCCGCCGTTTGCAGCCACCAGGACGTGACCCTCGTATGCGCGCTTTTTTCACAGCCTGTGCGACTGTTCGGCGGATGGTCGCTGCCCCTCTTCTGCTAATGCTGGTCTGCGTGCTCGCTTTCACTGGCGGAGCAAGAGCTGGCGAAGTCGCCGATCTCTATCAGGCTGAGGTGCCGGTGCGTGGCCAGACCGAGGCCGAGCGCGGGGCGGCACTTGCCAAGGCGCTTGAGGCGGTGCTGGTCAAGGTAACGGGCGAGCGTAGTATCGCCAGCAGTCCGGGCGTGGCGGACGCGCTGCGCCAGCCCATGGCTTACGTTCAGCAGTATCTCTATCTCCCGCTGCCTGCGCCTCAGGCCGCAGCGGAGGCGAATGCTCCGCCCTATACCCAGCTCATGCGTGTGCGCTTCGATGCGCAGGCGATCAGTCGCTTGCAGCAGCAAACGGGCTTGCCGATGTGGGGGAAAGAGCGGCCGACGACGCTGATATGGATCGCGGTCGATGATGCCGGCGAGCGCTATCTGCTCAGCGCTGACGATGAGCGCGGATTGCGTGAGCAAATCGCGAGCGATGCGAGTCGTCGCGGCGTGCCAGTCCTGTTGCCCTTGCTCGATCTCGAAGATCAGAGCGCGCTGCTGTTCTCCGATGTGTGGGGAAATTTCGCGGAGAATGTGCAGCGGGCGTCGGTGCGTTATCAGGTGCCAGGTGTGGCAGTTGGCAGATTGCTGCACGAACGCGGCGGCATGTGGTCAGTGCGCTGGTCGCTCTACCATGATGGTGAGATCGAGCAATGGACGCTTCCCGCATCCTCGCCGGCAGCAGCGATCACGGCTGGCATCGATGGCATCGCTGATTTTCTCGCTGCGCATTACGCGCGCGCGGAATCGCCTGAGGGTGGTCAGTACGCCGATATCGCCGTTGCCGGAGTTTCCGGACTTGCTGACTATGAGCGCACCATGGGTTATCTCGCGCATTTGGATCAGATCCGCGCGCTCCAGGTGCTTGCTGTCGAAGGTGACAACGTCCGCTTTCGCGCGCGCCTCGGTGGCGACGCACGTGGCCTCGCGCGTACCATCGCTTTCGGCAAGACACTGGCGCTCAATGCCGCATCGAGCGATGTCGCTGGTAGTGTCGGGGAAATCCCGCAGCTTAGCTACCGCTTGCTACCGTGAAGCGCGCCGATATCCCCAATATCATTTCCGTGCTGCGAATCCTGTTGGTGCTGCCGACAGTGGCGGCGCTTGCCGATGGACATTATCAGCTTGCGCTGCTGCTGTTCGCCGTGGCCGGCGTTTCCGACGGCATCGATGGCTACATCGCCAAGCGTTTCCACTACGAAAGCCGTCTCGGCAGCATTCTTGATCCATTGGCTGACAAGCTGCTGCTGGTGGCAACTTACCTCACGCTCGCCTGGAGTGGATTGCTACCGTGGTGGCTGGCGGTAGCGGTGGTCGCGCGTGATTTGCTTATTTTGTTTGGCGCCGTGTCTTTCCATTTCCTCATCGGCGAATACGAAATGGCGCCGAGCGTACTCAGCAAATTCAACACCGTGGTGCAGATCGTGCTCGGCTTGTCGGTGGTTTTCTCCGCCGGTGTGTATGCTTTGCCGGTCATGGTGCTGGGTGGGCTGGTGATGCTGGTGTTGGCGACGACGGTGCTGAGCGGCATCGATTACGTCTGGACTTGGGGTGCGCGCGCTTGGCGCGCGAAGCACGGATGAGTGCGGATCGGCGTTGGTGGTGGCTGGCGATCGCCGTGGTTGCGGTCGCGCTGATCTGGTTGTTGTCACCGATCCTGATGCCGTTTGCAGTCGCCGGTATTCTCGCCTATCTCGCCGCCCCACTAGTCGGGCGCTTGGTTAGGCTGCGGGTGCCGCGCACCGCGGCTACGCTGCTGGTGCTGTTGTTGATGCTAGTGCTGCTCGCCGCGCTACCTCTGCTTGCTTTCCCGATGATCGAAAACCAAGTGTCGATGTTGCTACGCAACTGGCCTCATTACCTTGCCTGGACGAACAATGAAGTACTGCCTTGGGTCGCCGAGCGACTTGGCCTAGATATCGAAGCGCTCGATCTCAGTGCATTGCGCGAGACCTTGATGCAGCACTGGCAAGTCGCGGGCGGCTTGGCAACGCGCGTGCTGTCGGCAGTCGGGCAGTCGTGGATGACGCTCCTTGCCTGGCTGATCAATCTGGGCTTGATTCCGGTGATCACTTTTTATCTGCTGCGCGATTGGGACAAACTGCTCACGCAGGCGAGCGCACTCCTGCCGCGCCACGTGGCTCCGATAGTGATCAAACTCACCCGTGAATGCGATGAGGTGCTCGCGAGTTTTCTGCGCGGCCAGCTCTGGGTGATGATCGCCCTGGGGTTGGTCTATGCGATTGGTTTGTGGCTCGCGGGTCTTGATCTTGGGCTGCTGATTGGCTTCATTGCCGGCGCGGTCAGCTTCGTGCCTTATCTCGGCGTCATCGTTGGTTTCAGTGCGGCCGTCATTGCAGGGCTGGTGCAGCATGGTGGGGATGCCACCATCCTGCTGCCGGTAGCGTTGGTCTTTGGCGTTGGGCAATTGCTCGAATCACTGGTGCTGACGCCGCTCTTGGTTGGCGATCGCATCGGGCTGCACCCGGTCGCAGTGATTTTTGCCGTGCTTGCTGGCGGACAACTGTTTGGCGCTTTCGGCGTATTGCTTGCGCTGCCGGTAGCCGCGGTTGTGGTGGTGGTGCTGCGCTATGCTTATGGCTTGTATCTGAAAAGCCGGTTCTACGATGAGCCACCGTCTGCCGGGGGCAAAGCTGCGGGGAAAGCGTGAACAGCGCGCAGATTCCTCTGCGCATCGGCTTGCGCCCGGCGTCCACTTTTTCGACCTTCATTGCGGGTACCAACGCTGAAGCAGCAGATTACCTCGCCCGGCTCGAGCGCGGCAGCGTTTATCTGTGGGGGCCAGCCGGTAGCGGCAAAACCCATCTCCTACAAGCAGCCTGTCATCGCGTTGCGAGTGCTGGACGGCGCGCCTGCTATCTGCCGCTTGCTCATGCTCACACCGATCTTGCTCCGGCCATGCTTGAAGGCTTGGATGAGCTGGCTTTGGTGTGCATCGATGATGTGCATAGGGTGGTTGGCGACGCGGCTTGGGAGTACGCCTTGTTCGCGCTGTTCAACAGTCTGCGTGACGCGGGTGGCGCACTCGCGCTGTGCGCGGATCGCTCGCCGCGCGCGCTCGGCTTTGGCCTCGCGGATCTCGCTAGCCGGCTTTCCTGGGGGCCGGTATTTCAGCTGCATCCTTTGGGTGATGATGCGCTCGCACAGGCTTTGCAACTGCGCGCGCAGGGTTTGGGGCTGGAAATGCTGGATGAATT
>JAITWN010000130.1 GCA_031285245.1 Chromatiales bacterium
TGCAGCAGCATCTGATGAAGATGCTGCAGGCAGATCCGGCATCACTTCAACGGGTGCAAGGCCCCGGCATTCACCCATCGAACCTGCGGCGCAGCTCGTGCCATCGAGCCACAGCGCGCTGTCGAGACGCACGCCGCTCAGGCTGACGCCTTCCATGCTCGCGCCGCGCAGATCGGCGTACGACAGATCGGCGCCATCGAGGCGCGCACCATCGAGAACGGCATCATGCAAACTCGCCCCCATCAGCCGCGCACTGCTGAGATCGGCTTTACGCAGATCGGCGCGCGCGAGGTTTGCGAAAGCGAGATCGGCGCTTTTCAGCCGCGCTTCGCGCAGATCGACATCGACCAGCGCGGCGCTATTCATGCTCGCGCCAGTGAGATCACTCTTTGCCAATATGTGGCCGGTGAGGTCGCAACTATTCCACATCACGCCGGCCTGCGGCGCCAGCGTGCAATCAACGACCGCCTGCGGCGCAGGTGCACGGTGCCGCACCAGCAGCGAGCTCACCGCAAAAACCGCGGCAAGTAGCACACCCACGAACAAACGCCGCAAGCGCTGCCTGCGAGCCGCGCGCAGCTCTAGATCATCGGGGCGCATCACCGCATGAGGCACGCTGTCGTCATGAGTGCGGCGATCGCTCCGACGCTGCTCATCGACGAGATAGTCCGCATCAGAAAGAGAGCGACGATCAGCGACGCGATCGCTCTCCCAACGCCGCATGGCAATGAGGCGTTCACCATTCTCAACCACCGCCTCGGGGACGAGCTCAGGCAGCTCGGCGAGCGGCTGCCAGAGTTTTTGATCGACACTGAGCTCGTCGTTCTCGCCAATGCGTCCGAGCACGATGTAACGAACGATCAAACCGCGCGGAAACGGCCCTTGTACCCGAGCACCCCGCCTGACATACCAAAGCTGCGCCGGCACGGTCAGTTCGCCTGCACGTTGATGAGGGAAGAGAAAATAAGCTGGCGGCGCAAGCGCGCATACCTTGGTCTATAATGCTCGGTCATAGCGCGCTCGTGCCGATATAGAGATCCAGCAACCGATCTGGCCGCGCCATCGTCATACCGTGCGTCGGCCGCGAAACCCGCGCACTGGAATATAGAAGAATGAGAGCAGGAGTTTTTAGCATGGCCGTCACCAGTGACCACCGGCAAAGCGCTAACGCGCTCGAACCCTCGAGCGGCGCAGCGCTGCTCGCTGAAATCCATCGCATGCGTATTCTTGTCGCCGATAATGCCGAGGGCGCCTCGGCGCTTGCCGACATGCTGACAGAAAGCGGTTTTACCCATGTGCAAATCACGCACAACATCGACGAAACGCTCGACGCGCTGCGCGCCGCCGACCGCAGCGACGAAGACATCGATCTGCTCCTCTTCAATGCGGCCTGCCCTGCCGTCGGCGGCTATGACCTCTGCCGCGCGGTGCGCGCGCATCCAGCCTGGAGCGAGACACCGATCGTCGCGTTGCAACCGCGCGCCGACCGCGGTGCCGATCCTCTCGTTGAAGGGTTCGACGCTGGCGCTACCGACGTTGCCTTTCTTCCCCAGCGCCGCATTCAGGAGCTGGTGCCGCATGTAATCGCAGGACTGCTGCTCAAGCGCGAACGCGATCTGCGCCGCAGCCGCGAGACCGAGCTTGAATCCGAACTCGCCGAGCGCAAGGTGATGGAAGCGCGGCTGCAATACCTGGTGTCGCATGATGAACTCACCGGTCTTTTCAACCGTCGCCGCCTGGAGCAGGTGCTCGACACCGCGGTAAAGCGGATGCAGAAACAGCACATCAGCGGCGCCATCATTTACATTGATCTCGACCAATTCAAAATCATCAACGATCTCGAAGGACATGCCGCAGGCGATCGCCTGTTGATGAGCGTCTCCAACATCCTGCGCTCGCATCTCAAGCAGCACGACATTCTTTCCCGCGTCAGCTCCGATGAATACGCGGTGCTGATCGAAAACACCAATGAAGAAGGCGCGATGCATCTCGCCGAAACGCTGCGCCGAGCTATCGATAACTATCATTTCTCTGGCAGCGAACACATCTATCGCATCAGCGCCAGCATTGGCGTGCTGATCATGCACCCCGAAGATGAAGTCAGCGCGAGTGAAGCGATGGCGCGCTCGGCGCAGGCCTGCTTCGAGGCCAAGGCGCATGGTCGCAATCTCGTACATCTGTTCGATCACAATGATCTCGAAACCAGTTATCTGCGTACTGCGGTCGGCTGGGTGCCGCGCATTCGTGAAGCTTTGGAAAATGATCGCTTTCGCCTGGTCTTTCAGCCAATCATCGATCTGAAAAACGATCAGGTAGTCAGCTACGAAACGCTGATCCGCATGGTTGACGCCGATGGCACACTGGTCGCGCCAAACACTTTCATTCCCGTTGCCGAGCGCATGGGGCTGATTCACGAGATCGATCTGTGGGTAGTGCGTCACGCCATCGATACCTTGCACCGCTTGCCACCCGAGCAGAGCCACATCTGTCTCAACGTCAATCTGTCCACCCATGCTTTCCAGGATCCGCAGCTCCTCGCCATAGTATGCGAGCGTCTGGCGCACACTGGCGTTGCCGCGCAACGCATCACCTTTGAAATCACGGAAACCGCGGCGGTCGCCAATTACGATCAGACGCGCAATATGGTCAATGATCTGCGCGCTCTCGGTTGCCGCTTCGCGCTCGATGACTTCGGCACCGGCTTCAGTTCGTTCAACTATCTGAAGCAGTTCCCCGTCGATTACCTCAAGCTCGACGGCAGCTTCATCAGCAATCTACTTCACGATCCAATCGACCAACGCCTGGTGAAGTCGATGATCGAAGTCGGTCTCGCGCTCAACAAGCGCATCGTCGCCGAGTTCGTGGAGAACGCCGCAACGCTTGCCCTACTCAAGGAATTCGGCGCTGATCGCGCGCAGGGCAATCACATCGGCCTACCGCTCGATTACATTCCCGCCGCGCGTCCCGGCTGACGCCCAACGCGCGTAGCGCCATCAGCACGTTCGCCCCGCTCAGCCGCAGCCGCTACACTCGCAGCCCCGGTAGAAGTAGCAGCTTGAGCACTCTGCATGCGCAGCAGCAACTCAGCTTCGGCACGCCCGAGACCACACTGCTCGACCAGCTCATCAACACCGGCGCCAGCGCGGATCATGCGTACCGCACGTTCGTATTCGCTCTGCCCCGCGCCGCCCTGGCGTTCGATGCGATCCTGACGTTCACCGATGCGGAGCAATTCACGATCAATACGACCGAGATGCCCGCCCGTGCCACGCGCACCTGTGCACAGCGCGGAAAGAGCGTGGCGCATGTCCTCGACTTCCTTGCTGAGTGAACCTGCCTCATTACGCGCGGAACGCAAACGCTTTTCTTGCCGCCACCACAGTAAGATCATCAGCGCGGCAAAGCCGCACATCGCGGGGATGAAAATGATCATGTTGTAATCCATCAGGCGTACTCATCTATGTGTCCATCACCGGAGCTCTGCTCCGAATCTGCGGAATCAGCTTGATCCCGCACCTCATCGTTACTCTCGCGCCGCTGCGCTTTCTCACGCGACGACTGCTTCTTCTCCTGCTGCGCAGCTTCGGGTTGTACCCTGTCGATCGGCCGCGTCGGCCACGCCAGCTCGGCTGGTTTGATGTCTCTGATCTCAGGCATTTGCGGACCCGCTAGCTTGCCCTCATGAGGCCGAATGAGCTTTGACGAAGCTCAATGAACAACCGGATTTTTCGTTGAATCCCATGTCCCCGGACCGAGCCCGCAATCAAAACTACTGCGCCGAATTACCCTCTCCCGCTCTTCGGGTACCCTCTCCCACTTGTGGGAGAGGGTCTATTCACCACAAAGAAAAGGCAGCTTTCGTGCCAATGCGTATTGCAAAAGCTGCCTCCACGCTGTTTAAGGTGGCGTAGCGTCGCTCGCTGGAGTGCTGTGAGTGCTCGCCGGCGGCGTAATCAGGCCGCGGATTAGCGGCTGCGGCGCGATATCGATCGGCTTGATCAGTTCAACGGCCGTTTCCGTGCTCGGCGAGATCGGGAAACCGTTTTCAAAACCCGGACGCTCGACCGGCGCGGTCTCATCTGGGCTCGCGACAGGAGGCGAATCGCGTCCATCTGTCGCCGCGCCAACTGCCGTATTGGCCGCATCACCGGCGGTCTCGCGCCAGTATCCCGTCAGCGGCACTGCGGACTGCGGGAACGACAAGACCGCGGTAGCATCTTGCGCTGCTGGTGATGAGGCGCCCGCCACCGGCTGCAGCACCGACGAAGCTTGCATCCTCTCTGGATCCGTCTCGGCGCGCCGCGCATCGAGCATATTGGCAAGGCTGTCATCGGAGAGCACCACCAGCGTCACGCGACGATTGCGCGCGCGCCCTTCCTCGGTGGCGTTGTCGGCAATCGGACGATTATCGGCAAATCCCAGCGCCGACAAGCGCGTCGATGCGATGCCTTCGCTCACCATCAGGCGCACCACACTCGATGCGCGCGTGGCTGACAATTCCCAATTCGATGGATAGAGCAAGGTATCGATGGACTTGTTGTCAGTGAAACCCTCAACGCGCACAGAGTTCGGATATGAGCGCAGCACCTCGGCCACCGCGCGCAGCACCGGCAGCGCGCTCGGCTGAAGCACAGCACTGCCGCTCGGGAACAGCACACTGTCTTTGATTTCGACTTCGAGCCACAGGGGATTTGACTGCACTGAAATCAAACCGCGATCCATAAGATCGGCGAGCGCACTGCGCAGTTTGTCGGCGATACGCCCCATCAGGGTCTCATCGTCGATGCCGCGATGGTTACCTTCATCCTTTGGCAGCAGCGCAATCTCCGGGGTATGCAGCACATTGGGACGCTGCACGAAATTCATATTAGGCGGCACAGCAACCTTGGCCGGCTGACCAATCTGGATCGGTTCGAGCGTCTTAGGCGGAATGCGAAACGCGTTGGTCAGCGAATCAGAGAGCACGCGATACTTGCCCTCGTTGATCGATGAAATCGAATACATGACGACGAAAAACGCAAACAGCAGCGTGATGAAGTCGGCATAGGAGATCAGCCAACGTTCATGATTTTCATGCTCTACGTGCTTGCGCTTGCGGGCCATGTCTCTAGCCGATGTAGCCGCGCAGCTTGGTCTCGATATTGCGGGGATTCTCGCCTTCAGCGATGGCGACGATGCCTGCGATGATCATCTCGCCGAACTGCGTCTGATGATGCACGATGCCTTTGAGCTTGTTCGCGATCGGCAAGAAGAATAAATTGGCAAAGCCCACACCATAAATCGTGGCGACGAAAGCGACCGCGATACCGCCGCCGAGCTTGCTCGGATCGGCGAGATTCTCCATGACGTGGATCAAACCCATCACCGCGCCGATGATACCGATGGTCGGTGAATAGCCACCCATCGCTTCGAAAATGCGCGCGCCCTGCGTGTCGTGATGTTCACGCACACCGAGTTCGACGTCCATGATGTTGCGGATGGTCTCAGGCTCACTGCCATCGACGAGCAGTTGCAAGCCCTTGCGCGCGAACTGATCGGGCTCGGCCTCTGACAAAGCTTCAAGGCCGAGCAGACCTTCCTTGCGCGCGATATTGCTCCAGTTCACGATCTTGTCGATGGTGGCCGCCGACTCGATGCGCGGTGGAAACAGCACCCACATCACCATCTTCACGCCGCGCATGAAAACATCGAGCGGCGTTTGCACCAGGACAGCGCCCATGGTGCCACCGAAGACGATGAAAAAGGCGGTGAATTGCATCAACGACGCCGTATGACCACCTTCGAGGAGATTGCCCCCGATGATGGCCGCCAGCGCCAGCACGATGCCAATGATGCTCAAAATATCCAAAAACGCCCCCTCAGGGTGATCTGCCGAGCGCGGCGATCACGCGCCGCGCACCCCTCTTCACTCGTTGCTGCGCCAATGTCCAAGGCGGGCCTGCAAACGCAGCAGCGCCTGGCTGTGGATCTGACTCACGCGCGATTCGCTCACGCCGATCACCGCGCCGATTTCGCGCAAGTTAAGGTCTTCGTCGTAATAGAGCGTGAGCACCAAGCGTTCGCGATCCGGCAATCCAGCGATGGCCTCAGCGAGGTTGCGCTTGAAATCCTCGCGCTGCACGCCTTCAAAAGGTCCACCATCGGTGCGGCCGAGACGCGCGCTGATGCCTTCTTCGTTCACGCCCATTTCTTCGAATGACAGCAGGCGGCAGCCGTTCGCGTCCTGCAAAGTCTTGTGATACTCATCGAGCGACATGTCGAGCGCCTTGGCGACTTCATGATCCTTGGCGTCGCGACCGGTCGCGTTCTCGATGCCGCGCACCGCTTCGGCGACCTGACGCGCCTTGCGATGCACCGAGCGCGGCGCCCAGTCACCTTTGCGAATCTCATCGAGCATGGAGCCGCGAATGCGGATACCCGCGTAAGTCTCGAAGCTAGCGCCCTGACCCGCGTCGTAATTGCGCGCGGCTTCAAGCAGACCGATCATGCCGGCTTGAATGAGGTCATCGACCTGCACGCTTGGCGGCAAGCGGCTCATGATGTGATAAGCGATACGCTTGACCAGCGAAGCGTACTGGACGACGAGACGCTCGTGCGTGACTGAATCCAAGCTGTCGGTAGATGCGTACATCGCGGTATTTTTCATGGGAACGCTACCGTCCTTGCTTCGTTGTGTGTGACTAACTGTTCAATGAAAAACTCGATCGATCCGCGCGCGGCCTGCGGCGCCGGCCACTGCCGGGTTTTCTGCGCGAGCTTGCCAAAGGCAAGCGCGGCGCGACTGCGCGGATAGGCATCGACCACCGCACGCTGCTTCTGCACGGCCTTGCGCAAATATTCATCAAAGGGAATCGCGCCGGCGTAATCGAGACTGGTATCGAGGAAACGATCGGTGACGCGCGTCAGTTTGCGAAAGAGTTCGCTACCCTCCTGACTGCTACGCACCATGTTGGCGACGATGCGAAAACGAAACACGCCATGCTCACGGCTCAGCAGCTTGATCAGTGCATAAGCATCAGTGATCGACGATGGCTCATCACACACCACCACCAGCACTTCATGCGCGGCCTTGCTGAACGTGACGACGCTATCGGAAATACCCGCTGCGGTATCGACCAGCAACACATCGGGTGGCGTGCGCAGCTCACTGAAAGCGCGAATCAAGCCGACGTGTTCGAGGTGACTGAGTTCAGCCATGCCTTTCAAACCAGAAGACGCTGGAATGACGCGCATGCCGGCCGGACCTTCGAGCATGACATCTTCGAGCGTGCGCTCACCGGCAAGCACGTGAAAGAGGTTGTAGATCGGTTGCAGCCCGAGCATGACATCGACGTTGGCAAGACCGAGATCGGCATCCATCAGCAGCACGCGCTTGCCTGACATCGACAGCGCGACGCCAAGATTGGCTGACACGCTGGTTTTGCCAACGCCGCCCTTGCCACTGGTCACGGCAATGACCCGCACGGCTGGCGCAGCACTGTGGCGCGAGCCTGCTGGAATTGATCCGGGAATCGATCCAGGCATAAGCCCCTGAATCGATCCTGGGATCAGCGCGTTATGGTTCTCATCAAAAGTGCGCATTGGCAATTTCCTTTCCAAAGCTGAGTGTCAGCAGATCCTCGTCGATACGCGACCCGGACCGGTTCATGATTTGCGCGGCCCGCGCGACCAGATCCGCTGCAACCGCCGGATTGAGGTCTTCGGGAACGCGTTGCCCGTCGCACACATAAGCGAGCGGAAGTTGGTGCGTCACGGCAGCGCTCAGCACGCCACCGAGACAATTGGTTTCATCGGTTTTGGTGATAACGCAGCCATCAGGCTCGAACGCGGAAAACGCCGTCACCACATCATCGAGCCCCGAGCGACGACTGGTCGCCGGGAGCACCAGCAAGACCTCTTTGGCGAAATCGCTCTTGTCGAGAATCTCGACCTGACGCCGCAGGCCACTGTCGAACTGACTCATGCCGCTGGTATCGATCAGCACCAGATGACGATCTGAAAGATCCGTGAGCACGCGATGCAATTCCTCGCGCGAATCGGCGGTGTACACCGGCACATCGAGAATGCGGCCATAAGTGCGTAGCTGCTCATAAGCGCCAACGCGATAACTGTCCATGCTGATCAGCGCGACATGACGCTTGCCATGGCGCAGTGCATAGCGCGCGGCGATCTTGGCCGCGGTCGTCGTCTTGCCGGCGCCGGTCGGACCAACCAGCGCAACGATGCCACCTTCGGTGAGCAGATCACGCTCGCGAATCGGCAGTCCGCAGGTGATGGTTGCGAGCGCACGCTGCCAGAGCGTATCGACATCGCCTTCGCTGCCTACGGCATCACTCAGCGCACGAGACTGCGCAGCAGTCATACCAAAGCGCATCAAACGTTCCATCAATTCGACACGGCGCGGTTCCCCGCGCGCGAAGCTGCCCCAAGCAAGACTCGAAAGCTGGTTTTCCAGCATGCGACGCAGCTGCGCGAGCTCGCTCTTCATTTCGGCGAGCGCCGGATCTTCGGTCGCACGCGCAGCTCCGCCGAATGGAGTAATGGATTGAGGTGGCGATACTGGCCGCGATGGTGCTGCCGACGGCATTGCGATCACGGGCGCCGTTTCGCGCACGAATTCCTGCGGCGTCGCGCCTGCATTTGGCGCTGAAGCCATACCCGCAGCCATACCCGCAGCCATTCCCGCATTCATACTAGGCGCGGTGCTCGCCATCACAGAGGCAGCACGCGCCGCATCGGCCGCGATTGCTGCTGCGGCAGCGGCTGAAGCGGCGGCGGGCGATGACAGCAATCGCTCGTCGTAATCGATGGCCGCGACGATCTCAACGCCCCCATCGACGCGCCGATTCGACAGAATCACCGCATCCGGCCCTTGCTCCTCGCGCACCAGGCGCATGGCCTGGCGTATATCCGGCGCGAAAAATCTTTTTATCTTCATCTCCCGCTTTTCTCCGTCGTTGCGTCCGGGGTCCGCCCTTATTCGGGACGTCCGATCGCTGCCACGATCCTGATCTGCTTGTTATCCGGAACTTCGTCATACGAAAGCACATGCATGGCCGAGATCGAGTGCCGCACAAAGCGCGACAACATCGCCCGCAGCGGCGCCGACACCAGCAGCACCGCGGGCTGGCCCGCCACTTCCTGGCGCTGCGCCAAGTCGAGCAGAGACTGATGCAGCTTGGCCGCGAGCCCTGGCTCGAGCGCACCACCCGCGCCTTGAGTCCGCACCGTGTCGAGCAATAACTGTTCCAACGTTTGATCCAGCGTGATAACCGGAAGTTGTGCGCTCAACCCATTGATATTTTGGATAATCATCCGACCAAGCGCGATACGCACCGCAGCCGTGAGTTCGCCAGGGTTTTGACTGAGCGCGGCATTCGCCGCCAGGCTTTCGGCGATCGTGCGCATGTCGCGCAGCGGAATCTTTTCTTCGAGCAGCGCGCGTAGCACCTTCTGCAAAGTGCCAAGGCTCAGCGTCTCGGGCACCAGACCATCGACGAGCTTGGGCGAACTACGTCCGAGCGTATCGAGAAGCTGCTGCACCTCCTCGCGTCCGAGCAGCTCATGCACATGCGTTTGCAGGATGTTACTGAGATGGGTGGCGACAACGGTGCCGGCATCAACCACGGTATAGCCCATGGTCTGTGCCTGTTCGCGCTGATTGGGCTCGATCCACACCGCTTCCATATCAAAGGCCGGATCGCGAGTGGCAATACCAGAGAGCGTGCCGTATACCCGGCCCGGATTGATCGCGAGTTCGCGCTCGGGGTGAATTTCCGCTTCGGCGACAGTGACGCCCATCAACGTGATGCGATAGGCATTTGGCGAAAGATCGAGATTGTCGCGGATGTGCACCGCAGGAATGAGGAACCCGGCTTCCTGCGTGAGCTTGCGGCGCACGCCTTTGATGCGCGCCATGAGTTGCCCGCCCTGTTTGCGATCGACGAGCGGAATCAAGCGATAGCCAACTTCGAGCCCGACCGGATCGACCGGCACAACATCATCCCAGCTGAGTTCGCGCGGCTCAGCGCTCTGACCACCTTCAGGCGCGAGCAGCTCACCGCTCGACGCCGTCTGCGTTGCTGGCCGCATCTGCGCACGTCGATAGAGCAGATATGCCGTGCCCGCCGCCGCTGAACCGAGCATCAGGAAAACCATATTCGGCATGCCGGGAATGACGCCGAGCGTGAGCAGTACGCCACCGGTTACCGCGAGCGAGCGCGGATTGCCGAAGAGCTGTGACACCATCTGCGTGCCCATGTTCTGCTCGCTCGACACGCGTGTCACCATGATCGCAGCGCCGACCGACAACACCAACGCCGGAATCTGCGCTACCAGGCCATCACCGACCGTCAGCAGCGTGTAGTTATGGACCGCATCACCAAAGCCCATGCCGTGCTGCATCATGCCGACGCCAAGACCGCCAAACACCGTCACCACCAGAATCAAAATACCGGCGATGGCATCACCGCGCACAAACTTGCTCGCACCATCCATCGACCCGTAAAAATCAGCCTCCGCGACCACATCCTCACGGCGACGGCGCGCTTCTTTCTGATCGATGACACCGGCGTTGAGATCGGCATCGATCGCCATCTGTTTGCCCGGCATGGCATCCAAAGTGAAACGCGCGCTCACTTCCGAAATACGCCCGGCACCTTTGGTGACGACGACAAAGTTGATGATGATGAGGATGGTGAATACCACGAGACCAACGGCAAAATTGCCGCCGATGACGAAGTGTCCAAATGCTTCGATAACGCGCCCCGCCGCACTGGTGCCAGAGTGACCATTGAGCAATACGACGCGAGTGGACGCGATGTTGAGCGCTAAACGCAGCAGCGTCGCAACCAAGAGCACCGTCGGAAACGTGGCAAACGCCAGCGGACGCGAGGAATAAATACAAGCGAGAATGACAACCAGTGATAGCGCGATGTTGAAAGTGAAGAATACATCGAGCAAAAACGGCGGTATCGGCAACACCAGCATGGCCAGCAGCGCCATCAAAATCAGTGGCGCCCCCAGCATGGCATTGCGGCTAATCCCGCGCAGACTTCCCATCACGTTTTCGTTCATACCCTTCCCCGATCATCGCAAGCGTCTGGATTCCGACGCTCAAGCTTCTCGGGAGCATCTATTCACGATTCGTACCAGCACTGGAGATTCGTGCTCTCAAAGCTTGGTGATCGGCGGTGAGATCGGAAGAGCGTCGT
>JAITWN010000140.1 GCA_031285245.1 Chromatiales bacterium
GTGGGTGGGCGTGGGCTCCGTGGCACCCCGGCCGCCGCTGTAGTGCCAATCTCCGGCTGCCCCCCGCCCCCCCCCCCAACACCGACGCTCAGGGTTCGCTCAGTTTCGCAGAGGTCTCGCCCTGCGGGGAAGCGCACGGGCTCAACCACCGAATTCGAGCCGGCCGAGCGCATCGCCACTCACGCCGTAGCTCACCCGCGCTGCATCGAGCGTGATGAGAAATTGAAAGGGCGTCATTTCGCCGCCCGAAAGCAGGTAGATGCGCGGATCGGTCTTGGTTTTCATGCCGTTGTCTTTGCCGCGCTCGCCTTCCACCGAAATCGTGATGCGCATACCTTCGGGCAAGGTGCGCGCGCGCAGCAGCTCATCGTTCGATTCCACCCAGGCGTTTTCTTCTAGTACCAGGAAGCGGTAACTTTCGTCACCGACTTCCACCGCGATTTCCCGCGATTGCAGCACGGCTTCCTGCGCAGCCAGCGTGACCAGCGTAGCGAAGCGGCGCACTTCGGTTTCCACTCGATCGGACGGATTATCGCGGATGGAGATGACAGCGAAGCTCAGCACGATACCAATGATGAAGACGACGACGAGGACTTCGAGCAGCGTGAAGCCGTCAGCCCGCGTCGCCGTCTGGTGGTGCCGCGTCAATTTTTGGGGGTTGTCCAGTTGGTGATGTCCGCGTCTTCGCCCTCTCCGCCCGGCTGGCCGTCGCGGCCGAGGGAGAACAGATCAAACTGGCCGTGCGTGCCCGGGCTCAGGTATTGGTAAGGACGGTTCCAAGGGTCTATCGGTGCGTGCGGAAGGAAAGCGGGGACGAGTATTTCCAGGCCCTGATCGGTCGTTGGGTAATTGTGCTTTTCGAGGCGGTACATATTGAGTGCGCTCTCGATGGCACGAATGTCGGAATGTGCTTTGGTCATGCGCGCCTGGCCCGGTTTATCCATCAGATTGGGCACGATGAACGCCGCCAGGATGCCGAGGATGACCACCACCACCAGCACTTCGATCAGGGTGAAACCGGCCGCGCGCCGTGCGCGCACGGGCGTTGATCGGCTGTTTGCCAGAGAATGACGCATTGTCGAGGTACCTTATTGAACCAACTGGTTGAGGTTGAAGATCGGCAGCAGAATGGCCAGCACGATCAGAAGTACTATACCGCCCATCACCAGGATCAGAAACGGGCCGAACAGACCAAGAAATGCTTTGAGTGCTGTTTCAAGCTCACGTTCCTGGCTGATGGCGGCACGATCGAGCATCATTTCCAGCTTGCCACTGGTTTCGCCACTGGCGATGAGATGCACGGTCATGGGCGGGAAATAGCCGCTGCGAGCGAGCGCCTTGTTGAGGCTTGAGCCTTCACGCACCTGCTTTGCTGCCGCCAGCACGGCTTCGCGCATCGGCAGATTGATGATGACTTCCGCTGCGATGTGCAGTGCTTCCAGCACTGGCACGCCGCTTTCCGCAAGAATACTGAGCGTGCGTGCGAAACGTGCCGCATTCATGCCGCGCACCAGACGCGAGATCAGCGGTAGACGGAGCACAAAGCGATCCCAGCTGCGCCGCGGCCCTTCACGACGCAGCAGCAAGCGGGCACCGATGAACAGCACGATCAGCACCAGGAAAAGTGCGATGCCCCAGGCGCGTACGAAATCACTCGCGCTGATCATCAAACGCGTGAGCACCGGCAACTGTTGTCCCATGTCCTGGAACACCGAGACCACCTGTGGCACCACGAAGGCGAGCAGCATGGTGACGACGAGAATGGCAACGACGATTACCAACACTGGATAGAGCAGCGACAGCAATACCGTCTGGCGCGTCGCTTGGCGGTTCTCGGTGTAATCGGCGAGGCGATCGAGCACGGTATCGAGATGGCCGGACTGCTCGCCCGCGGCGACGGTGGCGCGATAGAGATCGGAAAAAGCGCGCGGAAAAGTGGCAAGCGCACGCGCGAGCGGCTGGCCTTCCATGATGCGCCCGCGTACCGCCAGCACCATGCTCTTTATGCGCGCTTTTTCCGATTGTTCGGCGACCGCGCGTAGTGCTTCTTCGATCGGTAGACCCGCGCGCACCAGCGTTGCGAACTGGCGCGTGACCAAGGCGACATCGGCCGCGCTTGCACCGCGCCGGCGCAGCAGCGAGCTACTGCCGCCGTTCTCCTGCGTGTGCTGCGTGATCTCGGCAACGCTGAGCGGCGCGAGCCCCTTGTCGCGCAGCAACTGGCGGATCTGGCGTGGTGTGTCGCCTTCGAGGACGCCTTTCTGCTCGCGTCCGCGTTGGTCGAGCGCTGTGTATTCGTATGCCGCCATGGCGGGCTGCTATTCCAGCTCGTGGGTGACGCGCAGCACTTCTTCGTGCGTGGTGTCGCCGGCGATCACGCGGCGAATGCCGTCGGCGTAGATACTGGGGCTGCGTGTGTGGGCGTAGGCTTCCATTTCCTGCTCAGAAACGCGGTCGTGGATCATGCGCCGCATGCGATCGTTGATCTCCACCACTTCGAAGATCGCAGTGCGGCCCTGGTAGCCGATGTTGTTGCAGGATTTGCAACCAACTGGCGCATAAAGCCAGAGCGGTTCGTCGCCGGTCGAGCCGAGTGCTTGACGTTCGCCAGTGCTGGCGATGTAGGCGCGCTTGCAGTGCGGGCACAGCAGTCGCACCAGGCGTTGTGCAAGCACACCGATCAGACTCGAAGACAGCAGAAAAGGTTCGACGCCCATGTCGCGTAGACGCATGGCGGCGCCGATCGCGCTGTTGGTGTGCAGCGTCGAGAGCACGAGGTGACCGGTGAGGCTCGCCTGTACGGCGATCTCCGCGGTTTCAAGGTCGCGAATTTCACCGACCATCACGATGTCCGGGTCCTGACGCAGGATGGCGCGCAGACCGCGCGCGAAGGTCATGTTGACCTTGGTCTGCACCTGCGTCTGGCTGATGCCATCGATGTAATACTCGATCGGATCTTCGACCGTCATGATGTTGCGGCGCTGATCGTTGAGCTTGGTCAGCATGGCGTAGAGAGAGGTCGTCTTACCCGAACCGGTCGGGCCGGTGACGAGGATGATGCCGTGTGGCTTGTGGATGACGCGATCGATCTGTTCGAGATTCTGCGGCGACATGCCGAGATGTTCGAGATCGAGGCGCCCGGCTTGTTTGTCGAGCAGACGCATCACGACGCGCTCGCCATGCCCGCTTGGCAACGTCGAGACGCGCACGTCCACCGCGCGCCCCGCGATGCGCAGCGAAATGCGGCCGTCCTGCGGCAGGCGTTTTTCCGCGATATCGAGTTTGGCCATCACCTTCACGCGTGAGACCAAGATGGGCGCGAGCGCGCGCGCCGGTTCCAGCACTTCGCGCAGCACGCCATCGACGCGGAAACGCACCACCAAGCGGTTTTCGTAAGGCTCGATGTGGATATCCGAAGCATTGAGTTTGATCGCTTCGGTCAGGAGCGCGTTGATGAGGCGGATGATCGGCGCGTCGTCCTCGCTTTCGAGAAGATCTTCCGGTTCGGGAAGCTGCTGGGCGACGTGCGACAGATCCATGTCCTCGCCGATTTCGCCCATCATCTGCATGGTGTGAGCGGTGTTCGACTCATAAGCGGTTTGCAGCAGGGTATCGAAGCGCGCGGCGGGGAGCTGCGTGATGGCGAGCGGCATGTGCAGGAAGCGGCGCACTTCGCTCATCACTTGCACCGGCACGCCAGGACGGCACAGCAACATGGCGCGCCCTTGCTCGTCATAACCATCGACCAGTACGCCGTGCCGCTTGGCAAAGGCGAAGGGCAACAGCCGAGGTGGTTTGTCGGCAGTGGCCTGCGCTGCGTGCGGCATCGTCTGCTCTGCCGCCTTCTCCGCAGGAGTGGCTGGCGTCATGAGCTTCTGGACGAGAAGGTCTTCGAGCGTCATCACTTACCAGTGTTGTCGTCTTCGACCAGGGTGGGCGGGACGGCAAGCATTTCGTCGAAGGTGGGCATCACCGGCGCTTCCTCGCGCGGCATCATCAGCAGGCCCTTGTCACGCATATCGAGCTGGAGCGTGCGCATGTAATCGTATTTGCCGGTGCTTAGCGTGCGCGCGAGAGACGTATCGCGGATGATGGTGGGTTTGAGGAACACCATCAGGTTGGTTTTGACCTTGGATGCGGTCTGCGAACGAAACAGCCACCCGAGCAGTGGGATATCGCCGAGCAACGGCACCTTCTGCACGGTTTGCTGCACGTCATCACGAATGAGGCCGCCGAGCACGACGGTCTCGCCATCATCGACGATGATGCTGGTCTTGATCGAACGCGTGTTGGTGATGAGGTCAACGGCGCGCGTGCTGGGGCTGAGGCTATCGATCTGCTGCTCGATATCGAGTTTGACGGCATTGCCTTCATTGATCTGAGGCCGTACCTTCAGCGTGATGCCAACGTTCTGACGCTGGATGGTCTGGAACGGATTGGCTACAGTAGAGGTGCCGCCAGTCGTGGCGTAAGAGCCGGTGACGAACGGCACTTGTTCGCCGACGGTGATCTCGGCTTCCTGATTGTCGAGCGTCACCAGCGACGGCGTCGACAGAATGTTGGTCGAGCCGTTGCTCTTCAGTGCGCGGATCAGTGCGGCGATGTTGATGCCGCCGGAATTCCAACGGCCGACGCCGAGCGTGAGGCCGTTGCCGATACTCGGCAACGAGGTGCCGCTGATAAGGCTGGTTGCGACTTCGGCAATCGAGCTGCCGGTGCCGGTTTGGAAATTGGTGAGACCGACCGGAGCGTTGTGGCCTCCGGATTGCCCATCGGCAATCCATTCAACGCCGAATTGGGTGTCCGCGGACGAGGAAATTTCGGCGATCACGCCTTCCACGTGCACCTGAGCGCGGCGCACGTCGAGCTGTTTGATGACGCCTTCGAGCGCGCGCAGGATATCGGGCGGCGCGGTGACGACCACCGAATTGGTATTTTCGTCGGCTTGGATGTTGACCGGTATATTGCGCCCGGAATGCGATGGCGCAGCGCCCTGCCCGGCCGCCGCGGCGCCGGAGGCAATTTGCGCCTGCTGCTCGACGCTGGTGCTGACGCCGGTGAGCACGGGCACGAGATCGGCGGCGCGTGCATAGCTCAGATAGTAAACCTGGGTGTTGCCTTCGCTGCGCACCGGTGTGTCGAGGTGCGCGATGATAGTGCGTAAACGCAAACGGCCGGATTTGCCGCCGCCTATCAGCACACTGTTGGTGCGTTCATCGGCGATCAAAACGGAAGTGTCTTCACCAGTTTCACCACCACCACCCGCGCCGCGCGCCGTGCGTCGTTGCTGATCGAGGGCGGTGATGATGCGTACGATTTCTGATGCCGAGGCGTGTTGCAGCGACACGACTTCGATCTCGTCCTCGCTGCGCACGTCGATGCGGTTGATGATATTGGCGATGCGCTCGATGTTGGAAGCGCGATCCGACAGGATCAGCATGTTGCTCGGCACATAAGCCGCCATATGGCCCTGTTGCGGCACCAGCGGACGCAGAATCGGCACCAGCTGCGCGGCCGAGATATTGCGCAGTTCAATCACTCGCGTGACGACTTCATCGCCCTTTCCCGGCTGTCTCTCGTCCGTCACCGGCACCGCTAATTGCTTGGCATTTGCGTCCGGAATGATCTTGGTGACGCTGCCGGCGTCGACGGCGGCAAAACCGTGCACATCGAGCACCGACAGGAAGACCTGGTAGACCTCGTTCTGGCTCATCGGCCGGGACGAAACGATGGTGATGCGGCCTTTGACGCGCGGATCGACGATGAAATTGCGGCCAGTGACTTCCGACACCGTAGTGATCACGGCGGAGATGTCGGCGTCATGGAGGTTCAGCGTGACCGGGCCACCGCTACCGTTGGCAGCGCCAGCGAAGCTCGGCATGCACAGCGCGAGGAGCAGTGCCGCGGTGGGTAGACGCTTGGCTCGCCGAAACCGGTCGAGTCCGTTCGGTACGACAGACATCCGTGCAACCATTTCGGGCATGACAGGTACCGGGGGGCGACTGGGTGATAGTGGGCTGAGTAAAAACGATAATATACTCAATGTGCAATTTGTCGGACAATCTTTCTGCGTTCCCGTTCGGGTAACCATCCACGGAGCATCATGAATACACAGGGGAGTCCCGCATCTCAGGGATCGCAGTCACGCCGCTTTGGCATGGATGTCGAGGCGATCAAGTCTGCTATGACCGACATTCTGGAATGTCGCGTCGGCAAGGATATATACACGGCAACGACGCGAGATTGGTTCGATACCATGGCCTATCTAGTGCGCGACCGCATGGTCGAGCGCTGGATGCAGACCACGCGTGGCTACTATCGCAAGGATGCCAAGCGCGTCTATTACTTCTCGATGGAGTTCCTGATCGGCCGTTCGTTGCAGAATGCCTTGCTCAATCTCGGTATATTGGATGCTGCCGAGCAGGCGATGCACAATTTTGGCATTAATCTCGATGAAGTGCTGGAGATCGAACCCGAGGCGGCACTTGGCAATGGCGGTCTTGGGCGGCTCGCGGCCTGCTTTCTCGATTCCATGGCGACTATCGGCATCCCCGGCTACGGCTATGGCATCCGCTATGAATACGGCATGTTCCGTCAGGTGATCGAGAACGGCAGCCAGGTCGAGCATCCGGATAACTGGCTGCGTTACGGCAACCCCTGGGAGTTTGCGCGCGCGGAAATCATTTATCCGGTGCGTTTCAACGGCCGTATCGTCGATGTCACTGATGAGGATGGCCAGCTCCGTCATCACTGGGTCGATACCGACGAAGTGATCGCCATGGCGTACGACATGCCTATTCCGGGTTACGGTGCGAGCACTGCCAACAATATGCGGCTGTGGTCGGCGAAGTCTTCGCGTGACTTCGATCTTGGCTATTTCAACGAAGGCAATTACATCAAAGCGGTCGAGGCCGAAGCGCAGTCGGAAAACATTTCGCGCGTGCTCTACCCGAGCGATACCACCTACATGGGGAAAGAGCTGCGGCTGCGTCAGCAATACTTCTTCGTCTGCGCTTCGCTGCAAGACATCCTGCATCGTCACGAGCGTTTTCACGGCAGCTTCGACAATCTGCCCGACAAGGTCGCCATTCAGCTGAACGACACACATCCGGCGATTGCCATCGCCGAGTTGATGCGCATTCTGATTGATGTCCATGGCTATGAATGGCCGCGCGCGTGGAAAATCGTCACCGGCACATTCTCATACACCAATCACACGCTGATGCCCGAAGCGCTCGAAGTGTGGTCGGTGAAGCTCTTTGGTCGCGTGCTGCCACGCCATTTGCAGATCATCTACGACATCAATTTCGAGTTTCTCAAAGAGGTTATGCATCGCTGGCCCGGTGATGCGCAGTTGCAGCAGCGCATGTCCATCATTCAGGAAACGCCGGAGCGCGGTGTGCGCATGGCACATCTGGCGATCATTGGCAGCCATCATGTGAATGGTGTTGCGCGTCTGCACACCGAATTGATGAAGGCAACGATATTTGCTGATTTCGCGCGTTTTGACGCATCGAAATTCATTAACATGACCAACGGCGTCACGCCGCGTCGCTGGCTGCATCACATCAATCGTCCGCTGTCGCTGCTTATAAGCTCGCACATTGGCGATGAATGGGTGAGCGATCTAGATCAGCTCGAACGCCTGGCGCCCCTTGCGGCCGATCCTGGGTTTCGTGCGCAGTTTCATGCCGCCAAGCAGCACAACAAGGAGCGCCTTGCGGCCTTGCTGCATCAGCGTCTGAACATCGATGTGCGCACCGATTCCGTCTTCGATGTGCAGATCAAGCGCATTCACGAGTACAAGCGTCAGTTGCTTAACGTGCTTCACATCGTGACTGCGTACAACCGCATTCGCCATCGCGCGGCGCAAGCGCCAATCGTTCCGCGCACGTTTATCTTTGCCGGCAAGGCGGCCCCGGGTTACGTGCTCGCCAAGCTCATCATCAAGCTCATCAACGACGTCGGTGACATCATCAATAACGACCCGGCGGCGAACGATCTGCTGCGCGTGGTATTCATCCCGAATTACGATGTTTCGACCGCGAGCGACATCATGCCGGCGGCCGATCTTTCCGAGCAGATTTCCACCGCCGGCACCGAAGCTTCGGGCACCGGCAACATGAAGCTGGCACTCAATGGCGCGCTCACTATCGGCACGCTGGATGGCGCCAACATCGAGATCCGCGATGCGGTAGGTGCAGACAATATCTTCATCTTTGGCCATACCGCCGAAGAGTTGGCGCAGATGGAAAGCTATTCAGCGCGCGCGGTGTATCAATCCAATGACGAGTTGCGCGACGTTATGGATATGATATTCAAGGGATTTTTCTCGCCGGACCAACCTGATCGATATCTGCCACTCTACGATGCCCTGCTGGTGAAAAATGATCGCTTCCGCGTGCTTGCCGACTACGCTTCATATATAGAGTGTCAGGAGCGCGTTTCCTGCCTTTATGAAGACAGCGCGGCCTGGACGCGCACGGCGATCACCAACGTTGCCCACATGGGCCGCTTCTCCAGTGATCGCACCATCCGCGAGTATGCGCGCGAAATCTGGCATGTGCCGACCATGTCGCTCTCCTCCCAGATCTGAGCGCTGCCCGTGAGACCACCGCCAGGTTTTGCTTCGCCGCAGGCGCGTCGTCGTTTCAGCGCAGAGATCATGGCGGGTGCCGCCGCGATGAAGGTGGCGCTCGGCGATGAGGTCGCAGATCGTCTCGTTGAATACCTCGCCCTACTCCACAAATGGAATGCCGCCTACAATCTCACTGCTGTGCGCGACCCCGAGCAGATGGTGGTGCGCTTGGTGCTCGACAGCCTGAGCATCGTGCCTTCGGTGCAGGGCGTGCGCGTGCTCGACATCGGCAGCGGCGCGGGCCTGCCCGGCGTTCCGCTCGCCCTCGCCCGCCCTGAGCTCGCTGTGACTTTGCTCGACAGCAATCGCAAGAAAACTCGTTTCCTGTTGCAGGCCGCTGGTGAGCTTGGCCTTGCCATGGTGAGCGTAGCAGCGCAGCGCGTGGAAGATCATGTGCCGACGCAGCTCTATGACTGTGTGATGTCACGCGCGTTTTCTTCGCTTGCAGAGTTCGCCACGCTCGCCGCTCGTCTCTGCCGGCCGGGCGGTTTGCTGCTGGCGATGAAAGGTCGCTATCCCGGTGATGAGATCGCGGCGATTCCCGCTGGCTGGGAGTTCGCGGGCAGTGAGGAACTGCATGTGCCGGGTCTTGATGCGCAGCGCTATCTGATTCGATTGATCAGGCAGCCGCACGACTGAACACGCACGCCGCATTGCTGCGATTTTTGTACTTGCCGCCGGTATCTAGTATCTTTGCGCCTCGTATTTCCGCTCCCAGGCACCATGTCTCGAAATGGCCAGAATCCTAGCAATAGCGAATCAGAAAGGTGGCGTTGGTAAAACCACGACCAGCGTTAACCTGGCAGCGTGTCTTGCCGCCACGCGTCGCCGCGTGCTGCTGGTCGATCTCGATCCGCAAGGCAATGCGACCATGGGTAGCGGCGTTGATAAAGCACGGTTACAAGCGACTAGCTGCGAAGTGCTGCTCGGTGAATGCACTCTTGGTGATGCTTTGGTGCGCGAGGTTGCCGCAGGTTATGCGTTGCTGCCGGCCAATGGTGATCTCACCGCAGCTGAAGTCGAGCTCATGACTCGCCCTGAAAGCGAGCAGCGTCTCAAGCTCGCGCTCGCGCCGATCCTTGCAGATTACGATTACATCGTCATCGATTGTCCGCCCGCGCTCAACATGCTCACGCTAAATGCGCTCGTCGCTGCGCAGGGCGTGGTGATTCCGATGCAGTGCGAATATTACGCGCTCGAAGGTTTGACTGCGTTGCTCGATACCGTCGAGCAGATTCGCTCCACACTCAACTTTGATCTGCGCGTCGAAGGTTTGCTGCGCACCATGTATGATCCGCGCAATAAACTTGCGAATGATGTTTCCGCGCAATTGCTCGCGCATTTTCCTGAACAGGTGTTCAACACCATCATTCCGCGCAACGTGCGTCTCGCTGAAGCGCCGAGTCATGGTCTGCCAGCGATCATGTATGATAAGCAGTCGCAGGGCGCACGCGCTTATCTCGCGCTTGCCGGTGAAATGTTGCGCAGGGAAATGAAAGAACAGACGGCGCCAGCAACAACGACTGCGCCAGACACGGCGCCGGTGGCGTGAACTCAATCGCATCGAGCGCGCCGGGAGACAGAATGAATACAAAGAGAAGAGGGCTGGGTCGCGGTCTGGATGCTTTGCTTGGTGGCAAGAGCCAAGCGAGCGCAACGCCTGAATCAACAGCGCAGCCCGCTTCCGTTACGCCAGCCAGCAGTGATACGAATGCATTACGCGCTGACGTGCCAGTCACTAGCGCGCCCGCATCAACGCGCATCCCTACGCTTCCCGTCGATATGCTCGGCCGTGGCCGTTATCAGCCGCGCTCGGATATGCGTCAGGAAAGTTTGCAGGATCTTGCCGATTCGATTCGTGCCCAAGGTGTGGTGCAGCCGATCGTAGTGCGTCCGCTCGCTTCTGGTAATTACGAAATCATCGCGGGTGAAAGGCGTTGGCGTGCCGCGCAAATGGCTGGCCTGCACGAAGTGCCAGTGGTGGTGCGTGATGTGCCCGATCAGACCGCGATGGCGATGGCGCTGATCGAAAACATTCAGCGTGAAGATCTCAATCCGCTCGAAGAATCCGTCGCGCTGAAACGTTTGATCGAAGAATTCGGCATCACCCATCAGCAAGCCGCCGAAGCCGTGGGGCGTTCACGCGCAGCGGTGAGTAATCTGCTGCGACTTTCCGAATTGAATGAAGACGTGAAGCGCCGCATCGAAGAACGTGAACTCGAAATGGGACATGCGCGCGCCCTGCTCGCTCTGCAAGGTGAGGCGCAGAGTCATGCGGCTGAACAAGTCGCAACGCGTGGTCTCTCGGTGCGTGAAACCGAACAGCTCGTGCGTCGTCTGCAAAGCGCGCTAAATAAATCTGCGCCCGCGCCAGTTGATCCCGATGTGCGTCGTCTGGAAGTGGAAGTCTCTGAGCGCATCGGTGCGAGCGTTGCGATTCAATACAACGCCAAGGGCAAAGGCAAGTTGGTAATCAGCTACACCAGTCTTGATGAGCTCCAAGGCATCCTCGATCACATCCAGTGAAACAGTGCATCATCACCGCACGCGATTTTTTCCTTGTGATGCGTTCAAGTTTTCTGTGCGCTGAAGTATACTCGGCGCCGCATAATTTCCGGGGCGTGGCATGAAGCAGCCCACGCCACAGACACCTCCAGGTGGTAGCCTGATTTTATTGAGCGCGGGATCGATTCTGAGCTCGATGGTTGTTGCGGGATTTCTGCTCGGATATGCAGTGGATCATTGGCTAGATAGCCGTCCGGCCTTTATGCTAATATGCGCCGGGCTTGGGGTAGTCGGCGGGT
>JAITWN010000186.1 GCA_031285245.1 Chromatiales bacterium
CACCGCTCAGTATGGCGAGCATCAAAGGCCATAATGACGTTGCGATGTTGCTGCGACGTGCTGGCGCAACGGACTAAAGTGATCTTTGACTGGTGGGTAATTATGGCGCCCGGTAGATACGGCCATGACCACAACTAATAGCAAACACGCCGTATCGCCGCTGCACACCTGGGATCTCACGCCTAAGGAAGCCATTGCGCTGCAAAAACAGCTTAGCGCAAAGGTTGAGACTGAAGATCGACTGGAAAAGATTCACTTGGTTGGCGGGCGTCGATGTCGGTTTTGAAGACGATGGTAAGGTCACGCGCGCGGCGGTGGCGCTGCTGAAATTCCCGAGTCTCGATCCGGCAGGCAGCGTACTCGTGCGAGCGCCGACCTCGTTTCCCTATGTGCCGGGATTACTCTCCTTTCGCGAGCTGCCTGCGGTATTACAGGCGTTTGATCAGCTCGATACCTTGCCTGACCTCGTGCTTTGCGACGGCCAGGGCATTGCTCATCCGCGCCGCATGGGCATTGCTTCGCATCTTGGTTTGTGGCTCGATGTGCCGACGATCGGTGTCGCCAAGAGCCGGTTGGTCGGTACGTATAGAGAGCCTCCCGACGAAAGAGGTGCGTGGCGGCCACTCATGGATCGCGGCGAACGCATCGGCTCGGTGCTGCGCACGCGAAGTGGTGTGAGTCCGCTTTATATTTCGCCGGGGCATCGCGTCTCGCAGCAGAGCGCGATCGATTATGTGATGGCATGCCCCCGGCTTTATCGCCTACCGGAAACCACGCGCGCTGCACATCGCCTCTGGGCTTTAAGCACGCGGGCGCGTGTTATTATCGCTAACTAATTCTGCCCTTACTGTTTTTGCTCCACTCACGCGCATGAGCCTACGTTATCTCTCCCTTATCGGGGCCACACTCGTTTTGGCTTTCGGCTTCTATCAAACCAGCAGCGGCGCGCCATCAAACGCTGCCCGCACTCAGGAAGTGAAAAAAGTCCATCACCCGCAAGATGGCGCAGGCCCTAGCGGATGCATCGCTTGCCATACCGATGGCGCTGCGATGACGGCGTCGGTGGAGCAGTCATGCAAGGTTTGCCATGAGAAAGGCGCTCCTGCTGTTGTCGATGCTGCTGATAAAAACGCTCTGCCCGCAGCCAGCGGCGCGATGGGCATGGTCGGTGAGCAGTACAACGAAACATCGCGCTTCGGTTCCGCGCCCGGCGCGATGATTCGTATCCCCGCGGGTGAATTCACCGTGGGCACGAATGAGCGCTTTTCAGACGAAGGCCCGCAGCATAAAGTGCGCCTCGATGATTTCTACATCGATCGCTTTGAAGTCACCAATTTGCAGTATCAAGCCTTCATCGAGCAGGCGCATCGACGCGCGCCCGCGCATTTCGTCGAGCGCAAAGCGCCAGCGGGCAAGGCCGATCATCCCGTGGTGCAGGTGTCGTGGTTTGATGCGCGTGATTATTGCGAGTGGGCTGGCAAGCGCTTGCCGACTGAGCAGGAGTGGGAAAAAGCCGCGCGCGGCACCGACGGCCGTACTTATCCTTGGGGTGAGAGCTTCGATGTCACCCGCGCCAATACGCCAGTGCGTTGGCAAGCGCTTGGCGTTAAGGGCGATACTGCGCCGGTTGGTGCGTTTCCAAGTGGCGCGAGTCCTTACGGCCTTGAAGACATGTCGGGCAATGTGTGGGAATGGACATCCTCCTGGTATCGCGCTTATCCGGGTAATCAGCACGAGTCAGAAAATTATGGCGAGATTTATAAGGTGCTCAAAGGCGGCTCATGGTGGGATTGTTCATTCTACAAATGCGGCATCTCAGCGCCGGTCTACAACCGCAGTTTTTTCAACGCGCGCGTGAAGAACGATACCTTCGGATTTCGCTGCGCGAAGGATGGCAAATGAAACTCGAACGTCAAAGCAAAATATCGACGCGCCTGCATGGCGTGATATCGGCGTTTACGTTAGCCGCGATGTTTGCTGCGACCAATGCAATCGCAAATTCACCGGCACCTGATCAGGCCAGCGAGATGGTGCGCATTCCCGCAGGAAAATTCCTCTTCGGCACCACGTCTGTGCCGAAAGACGTAAAAATGCAGGAATTCGGCCTGCAAAAACCGCCTTATGCCGATGAGCAGCCGCAGCGCCGCATTCATCTGCCCGGGTACTACATCGATCGCCATGAAGTCACCAATCTCGAATACAGCCGCTTCGTCATCGAGCGTGACTATTGGGTGCCTGAGAACTGGAAACAGAGCGGCTATCTGATGAGCAGTGAAGTGCTCAGCGCCGCCAACCTCCAAGACGATGAGCTGCGCACTATTGCGCGCGATGTTTTCGACATCTCTGGCGATCTCGACAAACTCGATCGTAATGCCGTGATCGATCTCATCGAAGCAAAACGCCAGCAGCAGGACAATCTACCGGTTTCCACCGTGAGCTGGTCCGATGCCTCTAGCTATTGCGCCTGGGCCGGAAAGCGCCTGCCAACCGAACAGGAATGGGAAAAAGCCGCGCGTGGTCCGCAGGGCCTCGAATTCCCTTGGGGTAGCGCATGGTCGCCGGACAAGCTCAACGCCGGCGGCGGTGAAAAATCCGGCGTCATGCCCGTTGGCACAATCGAAAGCGGAAAATCTTTCTACGGCGTTTACGACATGGCCGGCAACGTCATGGAGTGGGTATCGGATTGGTATCAACCTTATCCTGGCAGCACCTACACCTCCGCAGATTTCGGCGAGAAATACCGCGTCGTACGCGGCGGCGGCTGGGGCGGCCTCGGCCACTACGCCATCAGTCACTTCTATCGCACCGCCTACCGTTTCTACCTGAAGCCCGAAGCGGAGTTTGATGATTTGGGGTTTCGGTGCGCGCGGGATAATGCCGAACCCGGGTGATGCGCCGCACAGAGATATGAGAATCTGGCATGCTAATCCTCTACACCACCGAAGACGGCAAAAGCCAGATCCAGCTCCGTGCCGAGCAGGAGACGGTCTGGTTGACTCAGCTGGAAATGGCCGAGTTGTTCAACGCTACCAAGCAGAATATTTCTCTGCATCTAAAAAATGTCTTTGAGGATGGAGAGTTAAGTGAGTTGGCAACTGTCAAGGAATCCTTGATAGTTCATAGGGAGGGAGCTGCGCACCAAGAGCCGCCAGCAAATCCGCATGGATTTCTGGAAAGAAAACGTGGCTCAGATTATTACTTCTAACGGTTTTCCCCTGCTAACACATGCAGGCTCTATCAGCCATGCCCACATGGAGCAAAGCATAACGGTGCGCTATACCGAGTTTGATCAGCAGCACCGGCGACAGGAGGCTTTTCAGGCTGATCAGTTTGGCGAAGCCGAACTCAAAGCGCTGGAGCAAAAGCTCAGTCGCCGCTCAAAATTCTGATGAATGAATCCGAACTGCTGTTTCCCCAGCGCCGACGCGTTGGGGTTCGCCACCACTAATCCCGCGGCCGCTCCGGTGGATTGCCTTGAGGATGAAAAGCACCGGGAAATGACGTGACGTTGGTGTCGCGATCGATGGCGCTGATGCGCGCGGTGCCTTGGCTTTCGACGGCGTCGATGCGCACGATGGCGTGCAGGGGGATGAAGCTGCGCTCTACGCCGCTGAATTCGGCTTTCAGTTTTTCTTCGACGGGGTCGACGACTACCGCTGATTTTTCGCCGAAGACGATTTCGCTGATTTCAACGAAGCCGTACAACTGACCTTGGCTGATGCTCTTGGCGTAGATCTCGTAGAGCTTGCCGGCATTGAGGAAGGCGATGCGGTAGACGGGCTTGGTTTTCATGGCGTCATTGTAGCGGGGAAGCTCAGAGCAGCGGTATGGCGGAGAAGGCGTTTTTTCTCGAACACGCCACGAATCTCGTGGAGGCTGGAAGGTCACCACTATTCACGACCGTCGGCCGCCATGGACGGCGGCCCTCGAGCGGCCAGGATGGCGAAAAGCGGATCGTGAATAGTGGCGGCCTTTCGCCTCTCAGCACTAGTTGAGACTCAGCTTCCCAAATTCATGGCGGCCGACGGTCGTGAAAAGTCGCTGCCTGACGGCCTCCTCGAAATTTGTGAGTTCTGTTGGTAGTTAGCCCGCCTCACCGAGCAATCTCCCGATCATCCCCTCGGCCTGCGATAGATAACCTCCACCAAACAAGTTGAGGTGATTTAGCACGTGGTAAAGATTGTAGAGTTGGCGGCGTAGTTCGTAGCCGGGGGCTAGCGGCCAGGCTTCGCGATAGGCGCGATAAAAAGCGGGCGGAAAGCCGCCGAAGAGTTCGGTCATGGCGAGGTCGGTTTCGCGGTCGCCGTAATAGACGGCGGGATCGAAAATCACCGGTGCGCCGCTCGGTAGACTGCCGTAGTTTCCTGACCAGAGATCGCCATGCAGTAGTGATGCAGGTGGCGCGTGGCCGGCGAGGAGTTTGGGTAGCGCGTCGAGTAGACGTTTCCCTTGAGTTTGCAAACGGCGTCCATGGTCATTGCGATTTGCCAGCGCGAGCTGAAAGCCGAGGCGGCGTTCGTGCCAGAACTGTGTCCAATTCTTGAGTGGGCTATTTGGTTGCGGAGTGCTGCCGATGGCGTTGTCGATATCCCAGCCGTATTCCTTGCGCGCGTAGCGGTGCATGGCGGCAAGGCCGCGCCCGAGCTGTTCGGCGCTTGTTGCACTCGCGCTGCGTAATTCCAGATATTCCAGCACCAGAAAGGCCACGTCCCCAGCGATGCCGTGACACACTGGCGTCGGCACGCGTAGGCTTTGGCTACGGCAGATTTCTTCGAGCCCCGCGGCTTCGGCGGCGAACATTGCCGCACCATTGGCGTCATTGAGTTTCACGAACCAGCGTTCGCCACTCGCGCCATGCAGCATGTAAGCGTGATTGATGCTGCCGCCACCGACGGTTTCGTGATCGCGGATGCGCGGCGTCGTCCCGGTTGCGGCGGCGATCCTGCGTCCGATTTCTTCCCAGTGTTCTATCGGGTGAGCCATTCTGCAATCCATCCACGCTTCATGGCGTAGCTTTGCTGTGGGCATTGGTGCCAGCCCGCCTCGTTTCCTGCTCCCCGGCAAGTTATCATGTTCCGATGACAGCGACGACGCAGCAGGATGATGAAGAACAGGTGAGCAGCGAAGGCTACGGCCCGCTGGTGCATGATAACGCTGTGCCGACGCCGCCGTTCTGGGGCAGCAAATGCCTTGAACGCATTCCTTTGCGCGCGGCGCTGCCGTATATCAACCGGCGCACGCTCTATCGGTTTCAGTGGGGCTTCAAGGCAGCGGGGCGCGGCGAAGCTGAATATCAGGCTTTTGCGCGCACCGAGATTGATCCCATCTTCAATCGCATCGTCGAGCGCGCCGAGCGCGAAGACATCATCCGTCCGCAGGCGGTATACGGTTATTTTCCCTGTCAGTCTGAAGGCAACGATCTCATCGTTTATCATCTGCCTTCCTCTGATCAGTCAGCTGGTGCATGGCGCGAGCGTTGTCGTTTTACTTTTCCACGTCAAGAAAAAGGCCGCGGACTTTGCATCGCGGATTTTTTCCGCTCTACCGCATCAGGTGAAATCGATGTCGTCGCTTTCCAGCTCGTCACCGTCGGGCAGCATGCTTCTGATGTCGCGCGCGAGTTGTTCGCGGCGGATCACTATCAGGAATATCTCTATCTGCACGGCTTGAATGTCGAGACGACGGAAGGGCTCGCCGAATTCGTGCATAAACGCATTCGCAGTGAACTCGGTTTCAGTCGCGAAGATGCGCGCGCGATGGCGGATATGCTGCGCCAAGGCTATCGCGGTTCGCGTTATTCCTTTGGATATCCTGCCTGCCCCAATCTCACTGATCAGGACAAGATTCTCGATCTGCTGGGTGCCGCGCGCATCGCTGTCACGCTGGGTGATGAAGATCAGCTCTGGCCGGAAGAAAGCACCAGCGCCATCGTTGTACATCATCCACAAGCCAAGTATTTCAGCGCCTGAGGCGTCGCCATCGTGATCGAGCTGCTGCGATGCTTTCTCGACATCTGTCTGCTGCGCAAAGCGCCACAGGATCTTCCCGCATCATCATTTCTGCTCGGGCTCGCCGCGGCGTTCTTCATCATCGTCGATGTATCGATCGCGCTGCTCAGTTTGCCGCTTGGGCAAGCGCTCGCGCTGACGCTGGTCGATGCGGTGGTGCTTGCTGGATTGCTGTGGGTACTGCTCTGGATTCGCGAACTTCTACCACGTTACACGCAGACACTGACTGCGCTTTATGGCGCATGCATGGTGATGCAGATCGTCGCTGCGCCCGTGGTGCTATGGCAATGGAACGCAGTGCCTGAAAGCATCGGGATGGCGCTTGCTTCGCTGCTCCTTTGGATCTGGCTGCTGTGGAATCTGTTCGTAATCGGTCATGTGATTCGTCATGCTGCGTCTACCGTGCTGCCGGTTGGCGTTGGTCTGGCGCTGCTTTATCTTTTTGTCACTTTCAGCATCACCCGCACTATTTTCTTTCCTGAGGCTACAGTCTGACATGCGTGTGCACGTGCTCGGCATCTGCGGTACTTTCATGGGCGGCGTCGCGCTGATCGCGCGCGAGCTTGGTTTTGAAGTGAGTGGTTGCGATCTCAACGCCTATCCGCCGATGAGCACGATGCTGCAGGCAAGCGGCATTCCGCTGCACGAAGGCTACAACCCAGCATGGCTCGATCCCGCGCCGGATCTGCTGGTGATCGGCAACGCGTTTTCACGCGGCAATCCGATGGTCGAATACGCACTCGATCGCGGCATTCCTTATGTGTCGGGCCCGGAATTCCTCGCGCGTTATGTGTTGCAGAATCGTTGGGTGCTCGCGGTAGCAGGCACGCACGGCAAGACCACGACATCGAGCATGCTGGCGTGGATTCTCGAATATGCGGAATTGACGCCGGGCTATCTGATCGGCGGCGCGCCGTGCAATTTTGATGCACCGGCGCGCCTTGGTGCGACGCCATTTTTCGTCGTTGAGGCGGATGAATATGATTCAGCGTTTTTCGACAAGCGTTCGAAGTTCGTACATTATCATCCGCTCACGCTGGTGATGAACAATCTTGAATACGACCACGCCGATATTTTTCCAGACCTCGGTGCGATTCAGCGTCAGTTCCATCATCTGGTGCGCACCGTGCCATCGACGGGTTTGATCATTGCGCCATCTGACGATGATGCACTTGCCGAAGTCATTCGCATGGGCTGCTGGACGCCGCTCGAGCGTTTTCGTCGTGGTGGTGATGCCGGGCGCGTGGGCGAGTGGAGCGCACGTTTGCATGACGATGGCGCTGGCTTCACGCTTTTCCACGGCAATGAAGCGCAAGGCGATCTGCGCTGGTCAATACTCGGACGCCACAATATCGACAACGCCATCGCCGCTATGCTTGCTGCCCGTCATGTCGGCGTGCCGCTTGCCACATCGCTTGAAGCACTCACGCAGTTCAGCGGTGTGCGCCGTCGTCTTGAACATCGCGGCACAGTCCGCGGCATCCGTGTCTATGATGACTTCGCACATCATCCAACGGCGGTTACAACAACGGTCGATGGTTTGCGTCGCGTCGTTGGCGATGACCGCATCATCGCCGTGATGGAGATGCGTTCAAACACCATGAAAATGGGCGTGCACAAAGACACCATCGCACCCGCGCTCGGGCAGGCTGATGAAGTGGTGCTGTTTCAGCCGCCGGATCTTGGCTGGTCACTACAAAATATCGCTGATGATCTCGGCGCGCGTGCACGTGTGATCGATAGCGTGCCTGCAATCGTCGATTACCTCGTTGCTAATGCGCGTGCGGGCGATCACATCCTCATCATGAGCAACGGTGGTTTCGGCGGTATTCATGAACGCCTGCTGAAAGCGCTCGGTGCAGGTGAAAATAATGCCTAAACCAGTAGCACTGGCGCTGACCGGGGCATCGGGTATGCCTTATGGTTTGCGTTTGCTCGAATGTTTGCTCGCCGCTGGTGAGAAGGTGCAGCTCATGATCTCGCCACCCGCGCAGATCGTGATCGCAATGGAAACCGACCTCAAAGTGCCTGCGCCCGCGCGTGATGCCGCGCGCTTTCTCACTGCGCACTACGGTGCGCGTGAAGGTCAGTTAGAAGTCTACAGCAAGGATCAATGGACCGCGCCGGTCGCGAGTGGTTCGGGCGCGCCACGCGCAATGGTCGTGTGCCCATGCACAGGCGGCACCCTCGCCGCCATCGCGAGCGGTACCAGCGACAGCCTACTCGAACGTGCCGCAGATGTTGTGATCAAGGAACAGCGAAAACTTATCCTGGTGCCGCGTGAAATGCCGCTGTCAGCAATTCATCTCGAACACATGCTCAAACTCGCCCGCCTCGGCGTCGTCATCATGCCCGCTTGCCCCGGCTTCTATCATCGCCCAACCGACATCAACGGACTCATTGATTTCGTCGTCGCACGCGTGCTTGATCATCTCGACGTAGAGCACACCTTGCTGCCGCGCTGGGGTGAGTGATCTATAGATCTTTCCCTGACTCGCGACAGTCTAGGTTAGCGTGCAAGAACCCTGTATGAAGGCGAACGCATGCTGTGGTCGCATTACGGAACACGCTTTTCGCCACCCTGGCCGCAATGCGAATTGCCCCACAACAGTAGCCCTGAATCAGGGAAGATCTGAAAAGCCTCCGTCATTGCGAGGCGCAAAGCGCCGTGGCAATCCAAGGCAAAGCTAGGGCCTCATGCCCGGCATCGAGATGACTTTGAGTTAACAATATCTATCTGAAGCAAATAAATCGAATTACTGCTGCTGGAAATGCGTTTGATCTATGCTGCTTCAAGCGCTGCGATCGCCTGCGCGCGCAGGCGCGCGAGTTCATCACCAAGCGCTTTCCCTGTGAATCCTGCCTGCGCGAGCTCGGCGCCGGAAACGGCTGCTGCGGCTTGTTGCGCGCGGCGCAGTTTTTCAGGCTGGGGATATTCGAGTTCTTCATAGCCAGGGCGGCCGCGGAAATCTGCTTCGCAGGCGAGTAGAAATTGTTCGAAACGTTGCGGGCGGCGAAAGGCGTCGAGCGCTTCGAGCAAACGCAGCACAGTGCTGGGTCGCATTTTCAATGCGTCGTGACATTGGCCGTGGTGGCGTGCGGTGACGAGTGCGAGTTCGCGGTATTCGGTGGGGACGCGCAGACGGCGACAGAGCTCTGTGACCAAGCCTGCGCTGCGCTGCTCGTGTGCGATGTGGCGTGGCCATTCTTCGCGTGGTGTCGTGCCTTTGCCGAGATCATGCGTGAGCGCGGCAAAGCGTACCGCGCGATCGTCAGTCAAACGTGCTGCGGCTTCCAGCACCAGCATGGTGTGTATGCCCGTGTCGATTTCCGGGTGCCATTTTTCCGGTTGCGGCACGCCCCACAACCGATCGAGTTCGGGGAACAACACCGCCAGTGCATTGCAACTACGCAGTGTTTCAAAAAAAGCCGAAGGACGCGCTTCGCCGAGTGCGCGTTCGAGCTCCTGCCATACACGCTCTGGTACCAGCGCATCGCCTTCGCCCGCGCGCACCATATTTTGCATCAGCGCTACGGTTTTAGGCGCGACGGTGAAGCCGAGTGGCGCGAAGCGCGCGGCGAAACGCGCCAAGCGCAAAATGCGCACCGGATCTTCACTGAACGCAGGCGAGACGTGACGCAGCACGCGGCGGCGCAGATCTTCAGCGCCGTCGTAAGGATCGATCAATTCGCCGTTCTCAGTTTGCGCCATGGCGTTGATGGTGAGATCGCGGCGCATGAGATCTTCTTCCAGCGTTACCTCTGGGCTCGCGTGCATCGTGAAGCCGTGATAGCCGGCGGCAACTTTGCGCTCGGTGCGCGCGAGTGCGTATTCCTCTTTCGTGCGCGGATGCAGAAATACAGGGAAATCCTTGCCGACTTGGCGAAAGCCTTGCGCCAGCATTTGCTCAGGCGTAGCACCGACGACGACCCAGTCGCGATCACGCACTGGCAATCCAAGCAAGCGATCGCGCACCGCGCCGCCGACGATATAGACTTTCATGCGCCGTCTGGATTTTCAGTTCGGCGTGTGCCGCGCCAGTTTGCGCGCTTCATCGAGACGCGCGCGCTGATTATCACGCCCGAGATAGATCGGCACGATGCTTTCGAGCGCGGTGGGTTCGCGTTCAAAGATCGGCGGAAAGCCGCTGGTGCAGACTGCGTCGCTGCGCAGCGCGAGATAGTTGTCGTAGCTGAACGGCTTGCCGGGAAGTAGACCCATCACGCGCGCTTGCAGGCTCGATAGACCATTACCGAGGCCGATGATGTGGCGCTTGAGGTTCAGCGTATCCGCGGTGTATTGCACCAATTGGTGCAGCGTATAGGTGTTCGGTCCGCAGAGCTCATAGCGTCGACCGATGGTGTCGGGATTGCGCAGAGCAACGTGCATGGCGTGCGCGATATCACCGACGTATACCGGCGCCATCTTCGCATCGGGGCAGGCGAGTGGCATGAGGCCGGGGGATGTTTTCAACAAGCCGGCAAAGCGATTGAAGAAGTGATCGTCCGGCCCGAAGATCACCGCTGGCCGGAAACTAGTGACGCTGAGGTCAGCGGCGGCGTGCATGAGATTTTCGCCTTCGCCTTTGGTGCGATGGTAAATGCTCTTCGCGCGCACATCGCCAGCGTGCAGTGCGCTCATGTGCAGCACGCGCGTGACGCTGGTTTCGCGGCAGGCTTCGATCAGATGCTGCACCAGGCGGACATGTACGTTTTCGAAATCACCGCGCCGGCGCTCGTTGAGAATGGCGATCAGGTTGATTACGACATCGCAGCCGCTCAGCAGTTGTGTGAGTACTCCGCTGTCGTGGACGTTTGCTTGCACTAGTTCCACTCTGGGCAACACTTGCAGATCGCGGTGGCGGACGGCGCGCCTGGTTGGAATTCGCAGCGTAAAGCCACCCTCGCAGAGATGGGCGGCCAGGTGTTTGCCCACAAAGCCGGTGCCGCCGAGCAGGCAGATTTTCGGTTTGAGGGTCGATTCGATCTTCACTTCCATCGTTATGCTTCCTGAGCTGGAATGGCTGGATCGGGGTCTACTCGTGACCATAGCATCGGAAGGATTGTAACCAACCAGAGAGATTTAATCTCACGTTGGTGAGTGCGTGCTAAGCTCATCCTCATGGAATCGATCAATCCCGTAAGCGGCGAACGGGTGGCTGTTTTTGAGCGCTGGGACAGCGCGCGGCTCGATACCGCGCTTGCCGCCACCGCCTATGCTGCGCCACTCTGGGCGCAGACTCCGCTCGAAAGGCGCTGCGAGCTGCTGCTCAATACAGCGCACGTGCTGCGTGAACGCAGCGAAGAGCTGGCGCGATTGATTACGCTAGAAATGGGCAAGCTCATCGCGGAAGCACGCGCTGAGGTGGAAAAATGTGCGCTCGGCTGCGAGTTTTACGCACATTATGCGCCGGCGTTTCTCGCCGATGAGTTGGTCGCAAGTGATGCCGGGCGTAGTTACGTTGCCTATCAGCCACTCGGCACGATACTCGCGGTGATGCCGTGGAATTTTCCGCTGTGGCAGGTGATGCGTTTTGCCGCGCCCGCGCTGGTCGCGGGCAATACCGCGCTGCTCAAGCATGCGTCCAACGTTCCTCAATGCGCGCTCGCGATTGAATCTGTGCTTTGTGAAGCGGGCGCGCCGCCCGGTGTTTTTCAGACCTTGATGATTGCATCAAGCGAAGTGCGTCGCGTGATTGCCGATCCGCGCGTGCATGCGGTGACTTTGACGGGCAGTGAGCCGGCGGGGCGTGATGTCGCGGCGGCAGCTGGCGCGGCGTTGAAGAAAACCGTGCTCGAACTCGGCGGCTCTGATCCCTTTGTGGTGCTCGCGGATGCCGATCTTGAATTCACCGCGCAGCGCGCAGTTACTGCGCGTTTCGCCAATGCCGGTCAGAGCTGCATCGCTGCCAAGCGTTTCATCGTCGTCGATGAAGTCGCGGAGGAATTTCTCGCCCACTTTCGTGCGGGCGCCGAAGCGCTGCGCGCAGGTGATCCTGCCAATCCAGTAACGACGCTCGCGCCACTCGCGCGCCGTGATTTGTGCACCGCGCTCGATGCGCAGGTGCGAGCCAGCATCGAGCACGGTGCCAAAGTCATCACCGGCTGCGCAATGCTGCCTGGTGCGGGCGCCTGGTACGCGCCTTCGATACTCGATCAGGTGACTCCCGGCATGCCGGCGTTTGATGAAGAACTGTTCGGGCCGGTGGCCGCAGTGTGCCGGGCGCGTGACGAAGAAGAAGCGATCGCGCTCGCCAATCGCTCACGTTTCGGCCTTGGCGCCAGTGTGTGGACGCGCGATAGCGCGCGTGGCGAGCGCGTTGCACTGCGCTTGCAGAGTGGATCGGTATTCGTGAACGGTGTGGTCAAGAGTGATCCACGTCTGCCGTTCGGGGGCATCAAGGATTCAGGTTACGGGCGTGAGTTGTCATCGCAGGGGCTGCGCGAATTCGTCAACGTCAGGACGGTTTGGATTCGTTAGCAATGCTGCCCGAACCGCTGCTGTATCTGCTGCTCGGCGCAGGCACCGGGCTGCTTGCTGGGCTCTTTGGTGTCGGCGGTGGCTTGGTTCTCGTACCCGCGTTGATGTTGATCTGGAGTTTTACTCATCCTGCCGTATTGAGTGGTGAACTGGCTGGGGAT
>JAITWN010000033.1 GCA_031285245.1 Chromatiales bacterium
CACTACCGACGACACCTTCAAGCAGAAACGATCACCCTGGCCAAAGATCGCGCTCATAGTGCTAGTGATCAGCTTCTTCTACAGCCTGCTCAAGGATTATGGTGTGATCGAGTGGATCATGAATGCAGCACATCAAAGGATAAATGCGGGCGCGCCATAGGCACAGTGACGAGCGGTCTACTGCTTGGCATTCTGCTCGCGCGAACGGTGGCAGGGAGGATTTCTTCCCTAATGCAGCGCACATGACCTGCTACTTTCTCGTTGGCGCAGGCGGATCATGGTTGGCGGGACGTCTTTATACGCGCATGAGATAGATGGGCATCATCATCGCAGCACTTGCTATCGCAAGCCTCGGTATTATCGCTGGCCTTATTTTTTAGTAATAAATTGACCTTGATCGCCTCGTCATGCAATCTCAAGGCGAAATCGTCAGCACGATTTCGCCTAATTCGCTGGTACCACTGACTTTTAGCACTTGTTGCTCCTGCGCCGGCCAGATGAATGGCACTTTCAACAGTTCACGATCTCCAGCTTCACGCACCGCCTGCACCCACAGCATATATTGCCCAGGCTCGAGTTCGCCGAGCGGCGCTTCGTCACTACGAAAACGCAGGCCGTACACACCGGGCGCATGCGTTGCGGCTGAGACCGCATCGATCGGAAATTCCCTTGTGCGCCCGCTGCGGCGCCAATATCGGGTGAGTTCCCTAATCCATTTCTCCCCTTGCTTGCGCTTCACCTTGTACCAGAGCGCAAGATCAACGGCATCACCACCCTCTTTCTCCAACCACACGGCGACATAAGGGCGATGATACTCCGCCACTTTGAGCCGCGGGATCTCCACCAACACTTCGAGCGTCCCCGCAAGCGCGAGATGACTGAGCACGAGTGCTGGCAGCAAAAAGAGTAGGCTTCGCATCATCGCCCCTCATTGCATGAACAGGATGATCAAGAACAACGGCAACAGCAGACCAAGCCCCACCATAGGCCAGGTCATCGACCTGGCACGAGCATGACGACGCAGCAACAATAAACCAGTGAGGCAGAAGATTACGCAAAGCACCGCAAAAACATCGATGAACCATGACCACATGGGCCCGGTGTGACGCCCTTTATGCAGATCGTTCATATACGAAATCCAGCCCTGATCGGTGACTTCATAAGTGATGTCACCGGTAGCAGTATCAACACTCAGCCAACCATCGCCACCTGGTCGCGGCAAGGTCAGATAAATTTCTTCCGCGCTCCACTGCGCGGCATGCGCAGGAATGCCCAGCTTGTGCTCCCGCCACAACCATTCGCGCACCGCATTGGGCAGCGGCGCCTCGTGCTTACTGCCCTGCTCCTGCAGCATTGCCAGCAAAGGCTCCGGCAATACCAGCGTCAGCGTGATAACTTCAGGATCAGCCTCGATCTGCTCAGCATGATTGAGAGTGATGCCGGTGACCGCAAACAGCAGCATGCCGATCAGACAGATTGCCGCGCTGACCCAGTGCCATTGGCGCAGCGTGCCAAGTGAAAATCTTTTTGCAGGGCATGAATCAGACAAGGCATCACCTTAAGTAAGAACACTTCAACGTGACACGTAAGTCGCGACCCGTTTACGCCATCCCGGCAACCAGCGGCTTTCATCGCGATCGGCATTGGCAACACGGCGAGTGAGCACGAAATCAGCGGCGCGCGCGAATTCCGTCATGACATCAGGCGAGTTTTCGTCCATCTGTTCGAGCACCTGTAACAAACCCCAACCCTCGCCACGATAACGTTCACGCGGACTAGTGCCCTCGCCCTTGAAATTGACGTAATCGATCAGCGCATACAAACCATTCGGCGCGTTGGCAACGCGCGCAAACTGGCGCGCGACCTGCGCCTGCGCTGCGGGTTCATCGAGCGCTTCTAGCATCACCGGCAACGCTGCCTGCATGCGCGCGACGATGAACACCGTCTGCTGCACGACAGTATCTGCGAGCAGCGCGCGCAACTCCTGCAATACCGGGTCATCGATCATAGCGAGAAATTCTTCGCGACTACGCCAGGGCGCGCCCTGACCTTCGACGAGCCATACTGGCAATTCACGCTCCTGCGCGAGCCCGCTCAGTAATTGCGGAAAGCTTTCTTCAAAGATGCCGCTGACGCCCGTTGGATACCAGATGAAGTGCCCAATGCCAAAGGAAGGAAAATCCTCGCCCGCATTCCACACCGCAAGATTCTCGACCTTCCCCGCGCCTTCGTTCTGCCAGATCTTGCGCCCGATATTTTCAGCCTCAGCAGGCGTGAGGTTAACCTCAGCCAACACAACAATCGGCCACAGCAGCAGAGCTATCAGAAGATGTTGGAAAACACGCGATGAGTAGTTCATTCGAGAGATGCTTGTATTCGTTCGGCGATCGGCAGGCTATCGCAGCTCGGCGCAAACGGTCAATGACAGACGAGCGGGCGTAACGAATCAATCCCGGCTCAGCTCAGCCCCCGCTAAACCCAAACACGGCGACATGCGGCGCCCGCTGGTATTTTTCAGGACACGGAGCCGCTACGCGCCAA
>JAITWN010000036.1 GCA_031285245.1 Chromatiales bacterium
ACCCGCCATATCTTTGCGCGTGCGATCGATGATCTTATCGATCCCGCTGATTTCCATCGTGGCGAACATGCTTTTGGCTTGCAGAGCGAGCTTTTTTCGCGCCAAGCGGAAAGTTTTCACGCTGTCGTAATAGGCGTTTTTCTTTTCCTTAGCCTTTACCAGCAGCTGCTGGACGATATCTTCATTGTTGCCGCGGATGGCTTCGAGTTCGTTGATCTGGCTGCCGAGGTGATCCAGCTGTGATAACAGCGGAACTTGCACCTCTTCCATGGCACGCTCGAGCACGCCGAGCATGCTGTCCCAGATGACCTGTTGGCGTTGCGGCAAAATGTCATCGCCGAGGAGCGCTTCCAGCGCCAGCAGATTGCTTTTTTCCAGAAGCTCGGCGTTGCCGCGGATCTTTGCCAGCAAGCCTTTCTGCGCAGATACCGGGAACACGTTGGCGGCGTCGATCTCGAGCAGTCGAGCGCTGTTGCGGCACTGCTCGAGGATGGTTTTTTCTACCTCTTCGGGTCGCTTCATCTCGTCCCAGAGGGTATCAATTTTATTGAGTACGGCGATCAGGCCTTTCTGTTTTTTGTTACGGAAGGCGGTGATGTGATTCTGCCACATGTCGAGATCGCTGCGAGTCACGCCAGTGTCGGCGGACAGCACGAACAATACGGCCTGGGCGCTCGGGAGCATATTGATGGTCAATTCTGGCTCACTGCCGAGTGCATTCAGGCCGGGAGTGTCGAGAATCACCAGACCTTGCTTGAGCAGTGGGTGCGGGAAGCTGATCATGGCATGGCGCCAGACAGGAATTTCCACCGCTTCAGGCGGTGTGCTGTTTTCAGTGCCTACAGCTGTTTCTTCTGTGTAGAGACCAAGCGCTTCGGCTTCCTGCACCGAAACCATTTTCTTGCGCATCACTTCCTGGCAGGTTGCAGCCACCTGATCGGGTGAAGATATGTCGAGAGGCAGGCGCGTCCAGTGACTGGCGTCAGCCTTGAGCTCAGACATGCTGAGTTCGCTGAGGCGCGTTTCAATCGGCAGCAATCGTAGATAGGCAGCATCGTCTGCGCGATCATAGAACAGCTCGGTCGGGCACATAGTGGTGCGGCCGGCATCAGAAGGCAGCAGACGGCGGCCAAGGTCAGAGAAGAAAATCGCATTGATGAGCTCAGTTTTGCCACGCGAAAACTCCGCGACAAAAGCAATATTGAGCTGATCGGAAGCGAGCGCTCTGAGTGCATCGTAGATCCGCAGCTCGATCTCATGTGTCCCGAGCTGATTTTCATGCAGCCAGCCTTGGAACTCGCTCACCGCTGTGCTCAGTTTGGCCTTCCAATCGGCGAAGGCTTGTATCTGGTCGCGAAAGCTATCGTGTTCCGGGGTGGGCGTGAGCTCCAATGCTTTACTGGACATGGGTTGGCCGGACCTACAGTTATTATGAGTTACTTTGGGTTATCGGTAGCTTACGAATTTATATGAGTTTTGATGTGAACCAGTGCTGATTGGCAGCGTGCAGTGGCTGCGCTTGCCCTGCCAGACTGGGCGAGAGGTAATCGGTTGCTGGAGCAGAATCCTTAGGGTTCTCTCGGGAGGAAGGCTGGGAAGAAGAGCGGCGAGTCTAGCCCAGCATGAAGCTGGTATCTCTGATCGGCGCTACTACTAGCATCTTCATCAATTGGATGAGTAGTAGCAGCAGCAGTGGTGAGAAGTCGATTCCGCCCATATCGGGCAACAGACGCCGGATGGGGCGCAGCACCGGATCATTGATGCTGTAAAGAATAGAAACCAGCGGATTATAGGCGCTGGGATTGGTCCAGCTGATGATCGCCTGAATAATGATAGTGACCAGCAGCGTATTGAGTGCGAGCGCAAGCAGCTCGCTGATCGACAGCAGGAACAATCCAGCCGGCGCCATGGAGCGGCCGCCGATAAGCTGTACGAGCCAGAGCGCCAGTATTTGTAGTGCGATCATGAGCACGATAGAAGCAATATCGATCCCCCACATTCCAGGGATCACGCGACGTAGTGGCCGCAGCAGCGGGTTTGTCGCCTTGACCAGAAATTGACAGATAGGATTGTAGAAGTCCGCACGCGCCACTTGCAGCAGGAAGCGCAGCAGCACCATCAAGATGAATAAAGAGAACGCCGTGTCCAGAAGGTAGGTCGCGGCGTTGGATACATAAGGATTAGGCATGCGAATCTTTCCCGAGTAATTTGGACAGTTCCACTGAGCGTTCGTGGGCTGCTTGCAGCGCGCGTCTGAATAGGTCGCAGAGGTTACCTTCGCGCAGCACTTGTAGCGCGCGTTCCGTGGTGCCGCCAGGAGACGTTACCTGGATCCGCAATTCTTCCGGACCACTGGTGTTTTCGAGCGCCATTTTGGCGGCGCCAAAAGCGGTCTGTATGGTCAGCACACGCGCCAACTCAGGCGGCAGGCCGAGGCTGCCAGCAGCTTGTTCCAAGGCTTCCATGATCAGAAAGAAATAAGCCGGACCGCTACCTGACAACGCAGTTACCGCATCCATTAGGGTTTCGTCTGCTACCCACTGGGTGAGGCCGACCGCGCGCAGAATGGATTCCGCCGTCTCGCGTTGCAATACGTTGACGTATTCATTGGCATAGAGCACGGTGGCCCCGCTTTGCACCAGTGCCGGTGTATTGGGCATGGCGCGTACCACGGGAACTTTTCCGCCCAGCCACATTGCCAGCGAATTGGTGCGTATGCCGGCTGCGATGGAAATTACCAATTGCTTGGGCTCATCGCGCTCTTCGCTGGCGAGCTCTCGTGCCACCGCTTCGACCATCTGCGGCTTGACCGCAATCACCAGAATATCGCTGTGGCGCGTGGCTTCTGCGTTGGATGCTGCTGCGCGGATGCCAAAGCGCTCTTGTAGCTGCGTGCGTTTTTCCCCGTCGACATCAGCGACGGTCAACAGATTGGGCGCATAGCCGTCAGCGATCAGGCCGCCGATCAGGCTGCCTGCCATATTGCCGCCACCGATAAAAGAGATGGAGTGGTTTTTCATTGGGGCCCAAGTTTAGCCGAAAACTCTTATTCAAAGCGCTTTGTGATGGAGTTTGTATCAGTACTAGCCTGACTTGGCAGCGCGCTCTCCAAAGATCGCGCTGCCGACGCGGACCAGTGTTGCGCCTTCGGCAATGGCCGCCTCGAGGTCTGAACTCATACCCATAGATAACGTATCGAGAGCGAGGCCGTGGTCTCGGAGTTCCTCGCTGATCTCTCGTAATTGCCGGAAGGCGATGCGCGCGAGCGTTGGGTCATTGCTTGGTGCGGGGATGGCCATCAGGCCGCGCAGCTGTAATCCCGGTATTTGCGCTATAGCACTAGCGAGCGCTGGCGCTTCTTCCGGGGGGATGCCAGCTTTAGTGGCTTCGCCGCTGATGTTGAGTTGTATGCAGACCTTAAGGGGAGGATATCCCGCCGGGCGTTGTTCCCCGAGGCGCTGCGCGATGCGCAAGCGATCAATACTGTGCACCCAATCAAAATGTTCAGCGATACCTCGGGTTTTGTTGGATTGGATGGGGCCGATGAAATGCCATTCGATATCGGCATCGGCGAGTGCTTCGATTTTGGGCAGAGCTTCGTTGAGATAGCTTTCACCGAAGCGGCGCTGACCAGCGGCGGCTACGCTCCGGATTGCATCCGCTGAGCAGGTTTTGCTCACCGCCAGCAGATTTACCGATGCTTTCTTGCGACCAAAGCGCTGTTCAGCTTCAGCAATACGCTTATATACCGCGTCGAGCGCGCTGGTGTAATCAGTCATGGCAGGCGGGAGCTCAAGATGCAGGGCGGATTGCCGCTAGCTGTGTGGGATTTTCCGTGCATGGATGCTTTCGCGGCTCCTGCGCCAGTGTGCCATAACGCTCCGGAGAGAAGTAGATGGATATCGCCGAACTGCTCGCGTTCAGTGCCAAGAACAAGGCATCCGACTTGCACTTGTCAGCTGAGCTTCCGCCGATGATTCGCGTCGACGGCGATGTGCGCCGCATCAACGTTCCGCCGCTCGACAATAAGACCGTACAGACCATGCTGTACGACATCATGAGCGATAAGCAGCGCAAGGATTTCGAAGAATTTCTGGAGACAGACTTTTCTTTTGAGATTCCCGGCCTCGCGCGCTTTCGTGTCAACGTGTTCAATCATAACCGTGGCGTCGGCGGCGTTTTTCGTACCATTCCTTCCACCATTCTTTCCTTGGAAGATCTCGGTGCGCCAGAAATTTTCAAACGTATTTCGGAATATCCGCGTGGCATCGTACTGGTGACAGGTCCGACTGGTTCGGGTAAATCGACCACGCTCGCTGCGATGATCGATTACAAAAATAACAACGAGTTCGGCCATATCCTCACCATTGAGGATCCAATCGAATTTGTGCATCAGAGCAAGAAGTGTCTGGTCAATCAGCGCGAGATCGGGCGTGATTCGCTGGGTTTTGCCGAAGCGCTACGTTCAGCACTGCGTGAAGACCCGGATATCATCCTGGTCGGTGAAATGCGTGATCCTGAAACCATTGGGCTTGCGCTCACTGCGGCTGAGACCGGTCACATGGTGTTCGGTACTTTGCACACCAGTTCGGCCGCCAAGACGATCGATCGTATCATCGACGTTTTCCCGGCAGCCGAAAAGGAAATGGTGCGTTCGATGCTTTCCGAATCGCTGCGCGCGGTTATTTCGCAGACGCTGCTGAAGAAAATCGGTGGAGGACGTGTTGCGGCTCACGAAATCATGATCGGTACGCCAGCTATCCGTAACCTGATTCGCGAGGGCAAGGTGCCGCAGATGTATTCCGCGATCCAGACCGGTCAGTCGGTGGGAATGCAGACGCTTGATCAGTGTTTGCAGGAGCAGGTGCGCCGCGGTCTAGTGACCAAGCAGGATGCAATGACCAAGGCCGCGAACAAGGAAAGCTTCAACTGAAGTGTGTTTGCCTCTTGTTGATTTATTCCGGATAGAAAAATTCACCGCGCGCGGTGTTTGTCGCACTCATCGGATGCGTATAAAGACGCGATAGATTGGCTGCAGTCAGAGTGTGTGCGATCGGGCCATGCTCGGTTTCTCCATTGCCGTATAACAACAGCGCATGATCGCAATAGCGCATCGCCAGGTTGACGTCATGCATCACCATGATTGCAGCGTGCTTGCTGGTATGGGCGCGCCGGCACAAGGTGTTCATGACAGCGATCTGGTGGTGTGGATCTAGGTGATTACTCGGTTCGTCGAGTAGATAAAGCTGCGGTTCCTGACATAGCAGCGTCGCAATCGCCAGGCGTTGGCGCTCCCCTCCTGAAAGTGTCGCCAGTTGGCGTGTATCCATGTTGGATAGACCAACCCCTGTGAGCGCGGCGTGTGCTAGCGCGATGTCATTCTCACTTTCCCAGCGCCAGCGCTCGAGATGCGGATGGCGGCCGATCAATGCCGTTTCCAGTACGGTGCCAGGAAAGAGCGTTCCTTGATCTTGAAACAGAACGCCGATTTTTCGCGCCATCTCTCGCTGCGGCCAGGCGGTGAGCGGCTGTTCTTCGAGCAGGACTTCACCGCTGTCGATGCTGCGTAGCCCGGCAAGCGTTCTGAGCAAAGTGGTTTTGCCGACACCGTTGCGCCCGAGGATTGCCCAGATACTTCCTGCGGTGACGGTGAGATCGAGCGCTCGGCATACCTCTAAGCCAGCGATCGAAACCGACAAGCCGTTGGCGCGCAGCAGACTCACTGGCTTTGCCTGTGTAGCAGATAGAGAAACAACGGTACCCCGATGAGCGCTGTCACAACGCCCACCGGCAGTTGCAATGGCGCAGCGATGGTGCGCGCGAGAGTATCGGCGATCGAGAGCAGGCTGGCGCCCAGCAGGGCAGCGGCGGGCAACAGAACACGATGATCATTGCCCGCGATCAGGCGGACCAGATGAGGCACCAGCAAACCGATGAATCCGACATTGCCGGCGATGGTTACTGCGATCGCTGTGAGCAGGGACGCCAAAATGTACAGCCGAAAGCTCAGCGCTTTCACGGGCACGCCGAGGCTGCGCGCTTTGTCATCGCCGTGAACGAGGACATTGAGATCACGCGCTGCAAGTAGGCTGACAGCAAGGCCGGTGCCGAGCAGCGCTAGCGGCATGGCGGGTCGATCGGCTTGACTGAGATCTCCCAGCAGCCAGAACATCATGCCGCGTAGTGTGCTATCTGGGCTGATGGCGAGAATGAAGCTGATCAGCGCGCCCCAGCCAGCAGCGACGACTACGCCGGTCAGCAGCAGCCGGGTGGCGGACCAGTCGCCACGACCATGGGCGAGCGTGAACACGAGCAGCATCGAGGCGAGCGCGCCGCCGAAAGCGCTGCCAGAAAGCCACAGACCGCTGAGACCCGTCATGATTGCGCTGAGCGCACCGACTGCCGCGCCACCAGAAACGCCGAGGATGTAAGGGTCGGCGAGGGGGTTGCGCAGTAGCACCTGCATCAGCGCTCCCGCTAACGCCAGCATGCCGCCGGTCGCAAAAGCGCACAGTGTGCGCGGTAGACGCAGCTCGACCACCAAGCTGTAAGTGAGCGGATCAGCGCGACCATGGAGCAGTGCCCATAGTTCACCCCATCCGACCCAGACGCTGCCAGCAGCAAGGGATAGCAGCAGGCTGCCGAGCGTGATGAATGCCAGTGCGGGCAGCAG
>JAITWN010000065.1 GCA_031285245.1 Chromatiales bacterium
GAAACAGCCTCCTCCCTGAGGCTGAATGCGACGTCGATTCTGAAACTGCTGTATTCGAGTGTCCATAAGGATTGCTACTTATGGTGCATGGATATCTTGAGGTGGGCAGCATTTCAACGCTGGCGTAGCGTCGATATTGTGCTATGTTCAGCTCCGCCGGGCGAGCAGCAGTTGGTGGCACGAAAATTTTTTTTCAAGAGATTGTACTCAACTCAAGATTTACTTGCGGCTATCTAGAGTGCACTACGGAAAGCATTTCGTGATGGTTATGGTTAAGGAATATCGGTTCATTGTGAGGGAATCTCAGGCTACGATTTCCCTTGGTGCGCCACTTGATAAAACCAGGGCGCGCTTTCTTTCTGTTGCCAGTCATGATTTGCGTCAACCGTTTCAAGCGCTCAGCATCGTTAATGAAGTGATGCATCGTCGCGTTGGCCCTGAGCTGCGTGAGCTCGTCAGCCGCCAGGATGCTGCACTGTGGTCGATGCGCACATTGCTGGAGTGTTTCCTGGATCTTGATCGTATTGCATGCGGCGCAATCGCACCGGTGCTGTGTGATTTTGTAGTGCAAGAAGTATTGAGCGGTCTTGGAGAATCGATGCGCGATCAGTGTGCTCGGCGATCTGTGCGTTTGAGTATTGGGCCTTCGTCGCTCATCGCACATTCTGATCCACTGATAGTGCGCCGCATTGCGCAGGCGCTGGTTGCGATCGCAATTGAATACGCCGGCGCTAAGCGTATTGTGGTGGGGCTGCGTCGAGGGCGCGCGTGCTTACGGCTCGAAGTGTGGGATACCGGTGCTGCCATTGCGGCGCAGCAGCGTGTCGAAGTTTTGTGTGATACACACGCGGAGCAGGGCAGCGCACCTGGATACGGGTTGGGGCTGTTACTCGTACGACGTTTGGCGGATTTGCTGGGCGCGGGGCTTGAAGTGCGCGCGAAGCCGGGTGGCGCGATCATGACAGGTATCGTGTTGGCGCGGGCTAAGGCCGGATGTGGCAGGGATGTTTGGTTTGGGTAGGCTGAGCGATGGGAAAAGAATGTGACTTGGCGTTGGCGCGCATTGCTGTGGCAGCGACAAAACGCTATTGTTCTGGAGGAGCGCAAGACGCATGGTTGAACAGGTCAAGATCGAAAGCAGAGCGCGGACAATGAATGAATCAGCGACAGTGTTTCTGGTAGACGATGATCCGATGGTGTGCGAAGCCCTCGCCTTGTTGTTGCAGTCTGAGAAGTTCAAGGTGGAGGCGTATCGCTCGGCCGATGATTTTCTAGCGTCTTATCATCCAGTCAATCATGGCTGCGTCATTCTTGATGTCAGCATGCCCGAGATGGATGGCTTGTCTTTGCAATCGGCGCTTACCGATCGCGCGGTCAGGCTTCCCGTCATCTTCCTAACCGGTAAGGCGGATGTGCCTGAAGCCGTGCGGGCGATGAAGGCTGGTGCGGTGGATTTCCTGAAGAAGCCGATCAGTGGCGAGGAACTGCTGCGCTGCGTCAACCTGGCGCTGGTGGAGGATGCCAAGCGCCTGCTCGCCGATGAGCGTCGCACCAGTCTGATGGAGCGCGTGCGTCGGCTGACGCCACGAGAGAAGGAAGTGATGGCTTTGCTTTCTTCCGGTATGTCGAACAAAGAAATCGGTCTCAAGCTCAACATCAGTCATCGTACGGTTGAGGTTCATCGCAGCCGCATCATGGAGAAGATGAAGGCTGAGTCATTTCCCAGGCTCATCGACATGGCGCGCGCCTGCGATATCGTTTAAGCAGCGCTCTTTAAGCAGTGTTGCTTGCGCTTCATGCGCGGCGTTGTTACGCCCACTATTTACGATGGGCGTCCCCGCTGTTTTTCCCTAGATTTTTTTCTTTTTCGTCATAAGTGCCCCAACTTAAGCAGTCGATCGGATTTTCGCATCCTAGGGCCGGCAGCTAGTCTGTTTGCCCATGGCGCATGACTTGCTCCTGATTCATCAAGGCGCGCTGGCAAGACCCGAAAGTGTAGGTTTTTTCTCTAAATTTCTAAGGGACGGGATCTTTCGCATGGCAGACACGAATGTAGGTGGCGCCGAGCGCCGTATATTCGCACGGATGCGGATTGGGCTTGAGGTGAGGATAGATATGAAAGGCAGCTTGGTAGGTCGCTTCCATACCCGTGATCTTGATCTCGGTGGTCTTTTCGTCGAGGCAGGAGACATTGAGCTGTATCCGAACGATGTCGTTGATCTCGCTTTCTTCGAGATCGATGGCCTAAGTGGTGACCGCATGTTCCGCGCCAAGGTCGTCAGGCATGCCAGTGATGGCGTCGGTCTGATGTTCTATGAGCACGACGAGGATTCTCTCGGTGCGCTGCGGGATCTGATGTTAGAGGCCATGCCTGCGGCGGACGCATACGCGACGATCGCGGCTGGACCGATGCGGTTTGGAGCCTGAGACGAACCATTGCTACCTCGCACAGCGGCGTGGCACAGCAGAGAGGTATTCATGATACCGAACAGGAAAAGAGAGGCGGCAGAGCTCGGTTACGGGGCTGGTCACCGCGGCTTGGTTGATGGCGCGGCGACAGTCATCGGGACCGGCTGCGCGGAGTCATCGGCTTTTCTTCATGGTGCGAAACGCAGCAGCTTTTCGGCGCGTGAGATCATTTATCGCGAGGGAGAGGCTGCTGATACGGTTTATGCTATCCGGCATGGTTTGGTGAAGCTGATCAGTTATCTGCCGAATGGGCGCGGTCGTATCGTGCGTCTCTATGGCAAAGGGATCTGGGTTGGGCTCGAAGGCTTGCTGCGTCGCCCCTATGCGCATACCGCCATCGCTATCGACGAGGTTGAGGTCTATCGTCTGCCGGCTAGTACGCTGCGCGTGATGCAGCGCGATGATCCGAGCGATTATCAGCACCTCATGCAGAAATGGCATGAGCATCTGGTCGAGGCTGATATGTGGATCTCGGATTTCTCGACCGGTTCGGTGCGTTCACGCGTGGCCCGGTTGATCAATTTCCTGTCGCGCATCGAGGAGCAACTCAACTCAGGCGAGGTCAAGTTGCTCACCTGTGATGAGATGGCTGCCATTCTCGGTGTCACCCCTGAAAGCGTCAGCCGCATCATCGCTGAGTTCAAGCGCGGCGGCGTGTTGCGCGCGCTCGACAACGCCTCTTCAGAGCTCTATCGCTGTGATGCCATCGAGCTTGAGCGAGTAGCACTGCAATAAGGAATTACGGGCGATGGGGTAGGGCAGGCATTACAGCGGGGCGTGAGGAGCGCCGAGATTTGGTGGGCGATGCAAGGTTCGAACTTGCGACCCCTGCCGTGTGAAGGCAGTGCTCTACCACTGAGCTAATCGCCCGGCGCGTGAAGCGGGGAATTCTACGGAAAACGGCGGCGGGGCGCAACGAAAGAGAACGCGCCTTGGTCGCCGCCGCTCGCCCAATCTCGTTCCCTATCGCTCGCCCTATCATGTGGCTGTCCTGCTAAAATGCCGGCCTTGCGCACAAACCGGAAGCTCGGCATGACCGTTCGTACTCGCTTTGCCCCTAGCCCTACTGGCTATCTACACATTGGCGGTGCTCGCACGGCGCTATTTAGTTGGCTGCATGCCCGCCGCCATGGGGGCACGTTCATTCTGCGTATCGAGGATACCGACCTCGAACGATCGACGATCGAGTCGGTCAATGCCATTCTCGAAAGCATGGCTTGGCTGGGCCTTAACTACGATGAAGGTCCGTTCGCGCAGAGCGAGCGCATGGATCGCTACCGCGAAGTCATTGCGCGTCTGCTGGCTGAAGGCAAAGCGTATCACTGCTATTGCTCGAGAGAGCGTTTGGAAGAGCTGCGAGAAGGGCAGATGGCGCGCAAGGAGAAGCCGCGCTATGACGGTTTGTGCCGCCATCGCGAAGGGCCGGCGCCTTCCGGTGTGAGCCCGGTGGTGCGCTTTCTCAATCCGACAGGTGGCGAGGTGGTGATCGAAGATCTCATCCGCGGGCGTGTGGTGATTTCAAATAGCGAGCTCGATGATCTCATCATTGCGCGCTCTGATGGTGTGCCGACTTATAACTTCGTGGTGGTAGTTGATGATTACGATATGCGTATCACGCACGTCATCCGCGGTGACGACCATATCAACAATACGCCACGCCAGATCAACATCCTGCGCGCGCTCGGTGCCGAGCTGCCGGTGTATGCCCATGTGCCGATGATCCTTGGCGAGGACGGCAAGCGCTTGTCGAAGCGTCATGGCGCGGTTAGCGTCATGAATTTTCATGGGGACGGTATTCTGCCTGAGGCGTTGCTCAATTATCTAGCTCGCCTCGGCTGGTCGCACGGCGATCAGGAAGTGTTCAGCGTCGAGGACATGGTCCGGCTTTTCGATGTCGCCAACGTCAATAATTCCGCTGCGGTTTTTGATTATGCCAAGTTGCTGTGGCTTAATCAGCATTACCTCAAGACGAGTCCACCCGAGCGTATCGCGGCGCAGTTTGGCTGGCAGCTTGGTCGCATCGGCATTGATCCGGCGCATGGCCCTGATATCGTCAAAGTGATCGAGTTGCAGCGTGAGCGCGCCAAGACCTTGAAGGAAATGGCCGAGATCAGCGCGTTTTTCTACCGTGATTTTGATAACTATGAAGCGGATGCCGCGCGCAAGCATCTGACCGCCGATGCGCAAGCTCCGCTCGCGCGCATGCGCGCAGCGCTTGCCACACTTGAAGATTGGAGCGCGGCGCCGTTGCACGCGGTGCTGGTTACGGTTGCTGAAGAGCTCGGTCTCAAGCTCGGCAAAGTGGCGCAGCCGCTGCGCGTCGCGGTATGCGGACGCGCGGCTTCTCCAGGCATCGATGTGACGCTTGCGCTACTCGGGCGTGCAACGACGCTGCGCCGGATTGATCGCGCGCTCGCTCTTATCAATGAGGGAACGGGCGAAGGAAAGACGGCATGAGCGACGATAGAACGCTTGAAGAGGCGAGCGCGGATCGTCCGAAAAATTTCATCCGCCAGATCATCGAAGCCGATCTCGCGGCGGGGCATAAGAACGGCAAGGTCGCTACGCGCTTTCCGCCTGAGCCCAACGGCTATCTGCATATCGGTCACGCGAAATCGATCTGCCTCAACTTCGGTGTTGCGCGCGATTATCACGGCACTTGCAATCTGCGCTTCGATGACACCAATCCGAGCAAGGAAGATCAGGAATTTGTCGATGCCATCCGGCGCGATGTGCGCTGGATCGGCTTTGACTGGAGTGCACTGCATTTTGCTTCCGACTATTTTGAAAAACTCTATGACTATGCGGTTGAACTGATTCGCGGCGGCAAGGCGTTCGTGTGCGATCTGAGCGCTGATGAAGTGCGCGAATATCGCGGGACGCTGACTGAGCCGGGCAGAAACAGCCCTTGGCGTGAGCGCAGCGTTGAGGAAAATCTCGATCTCTTCGCACGCATGCGAGCAGGTGAATTTATCGATGGCGCTTGTACGCTGCGCGCCAAGATCGATATGGCTTCACCCAATATCAATCTGCGCGATCCGGCGCTCTATCGCATTCGCCATGGCGTGCACCATCACCGCACCGGCACGGCGTGGGTGATTTATCCGACCTACGATTACACCCATCCGATTTCCGATGCGCTTGAAGGCATCACGCATTCGCTGTGTACGCTCGAATTCGAGGCGCATCGCCCACTTTATGATTGGGTGCTCGATAACATCACAATTGCCTGTCATCCGCAGCAGATCGAATTCTCGCGTTTGAATCTGCAATACACGGTGATGAGTAAGCGCCGTCTCACGCGCTTGGTCGATGAAGGCCTGGTTGAAGGCTGGGATGATCCGCGCATGCCAACCATTGCCGGACTGCGTCGGCGCGGCTATACGCCGGCTTCGATCCGCGAATTCTGTGCCCGTATTGGCGTCACCAAAGCAGAAAACCTGGTGGAAATGGAGCTCCTCGAAAGCTGTATTCGCGAAGAGCTTAACGCCAGTGCGCCCCGGCGTATGGCAGTACTGCATCCTCTACGGGTAGTCATCGAAAACTATCCGCAAGAGCAGGTAGAAATGCTGGAGGCGGCCAATCATCCGCAGGATCTCGCACAGGGAACACGTCAGCTGCCGTTTGCGCGCGAGATTTATATCGAAGCGGGGGACTTCATGGAGCAGCCGCCCAAGGGTTTCAAGCGTCTCGTGCCGGGAGGTGAAGTGCGACTGCGCTACGGCTATGTCATTCGCTGCGATGAGGTGATCAAGGAGCATGGCGAAGTGATCGAGCTGCGTTGCAGTTATGATCCGGCAACGCTCGGCGCCGATCCTTTGGGGCGCAAGGTCAAGGGTGTGATTCACTGGGTATCCGCGCGTCATGGCGTTGCCGCTGAGGTGCGTCTCTACGATCGGTTGTTTACCCATCCGCTGCCTGACACGGCGGGGCGAGATGAAGGCAAGGATTTCACTGACTTCATCAACCCGGATTCTTTGCGCACGCTTACCCGGAGCATCATCGAGCCGGCGTTGGCGCAGGCAGGAGCTGGCGAGAGTTTTCAGTTCGAGCGCGAGGGCTATTTCGTGCGCGATGAAACCTTGCTCGCGCTGCCGCGCCCGATATTCAATCGCGTTGTTACGCTACGCGATACCTGGGCAAAAGTGGCGGGACGGCGAGAGTAGAGTGCAAGTGATATCAGGCTGGAATTCCTGCCGCGGAGCAACGCGCCAAACTTGGTCACCCCATCGTAAGCGTGTACTTTCTCGACGGTTTTCTTGACAGCCCAGAGGGCTTGCCTTAAAGTGCGCCTTCGTTCAGGCGGGGCTATAGCTCAGCTGGGAGAGCGCTTGCATGGCATGCAAGAGGTCGGCGGTTCGATCCCGCCTAGCTCCACCACCTGCCTTCCCGTCCCCATCGTCTAGCCGGCCTAGGACACCGCCCTTTCACGGCGGCAACTGGGGTTCGAATCCCCATGGGGACGCCATAGATAAGCTGTGATTCGGTGCCGTCCACGGCTACCGAATCCAGCGCTGTTTTCTCCATCCTTCCGATGATGTATTTCAGCCGCGATCGCTCGGCTTTGAACGTCGTTGGAGAGGGCGTTTTTTAATTCGCGCGCACGGGTTTCGCTGCTTCAGAATATAAAAACCGACTGCCACGCTTGGTTATAATTTTTTGTTTTCAAAGCATTTTCTATATATGATGCATCCGAAATGTTTTTTTAACCAAGCTAGGAGGATGCAGTGATGGCCGATTCTCTCTATAACCGTCTGGGCGGCGAAGCCGCGGTGAATGCGGCGGTGGATATTTTCTATCGCAAGGTGCTCGCCGATAAGCGGATCTCACATTTTTTCGACAACGTCGATATGAGCCGTCAGGCTGCCAAGCAGAAAGCGTTTCTGACCGTGGCGTTTGGCGGGCCGAACAACTACTCCGGGCAGGATATGCGCAAAGGACATGCTCACCTTGTCTCTCGTGGGCTGAATGATGGCCACTTCGATGCCGTGATGGAAAATCTGGCCGCCACACTGCAGGAACTGTCTGTGCCGCCGGAAATGATCGCCGAGTGTGCCGCGATCGCTGAAAGCACGCGCAGCGACGTGCTCTGCCGCTGAAGTAATCAGGCTTGTAAGTAAAGGGGGAGGGGAAAGGGCGCGCATGACCCGAATCACCTGGCAGGGGCAGCGTTACGAGCTCCAGGAAGGCGAGACAGTGCTGGAAGCGCTGCTTCGGATTGGCGCGTCCGTTCCTTATTCCTGCCGCAGCGGCGTCTGCCAGACGTGCATGATGCGCGCGGTCGCAGGCGATCCTGGCGAAGCATCGCGTCACCGGCTCAGCGAGGAGCAGCGAGCCCGCGGGGCTTTTCTGCCCTGCATCTGCCATCCGCAGACTGATCTCGAACTCGCACCGATGCAGGATGAGCTGCCGATCATGGCAACCACGGTGGTATCGAAGACGCCGCTGGGAGATGTGCTGCGTTTACGTCTCGCACCGCGAAAACCGATCAGCTTTCGCGCAGGCCAGTTTATCAATGTCCACGCTGAAGATGGCGTGGTGCGCAGTTATTCGATAGCGAGTGTTCCCACCCTCGATGACGGCGTGCTCGAACTCCATGTGCGGCGTTTGCCTGATGGTCGTGTCAGCACCTGGTTGCATGAAGTGCTGCGCGAGGGGGATGAGCTGTGCGTACAGGGGCCGCTCGGGGAGTGCTGTTATGTGCTGGGAGAAACGCAGCGTCCCTTGCTGCTGATAGGCACAGGCAGTGGACTTGCGCCGCTATGGGGTATCCTGCGTGACGCGCTGCATAATGGTCACACCGGACCTATCTATCTGTACCACGGTAGTCGCGACGCTGAAGGACTCTATCTGCATGATGAACTCTGCGCGCTCGAAGCGATGCGGCCAGAGCAGTTTCATTACATTCCCTGTGTATCAGGCCCCAACGTGTCGCCTGATTGTCGCAGCGGCCGCGCCAGTGATGCGGCGCTTGCCGATCATTCCAAGCTCACTGGCTGGCGTGTCTATGTTTGCGGGCATCCGCAGATGGTAGAAGAGACACGTCGCAGCGTTTTTCTCGCTGGCGCCCGTATCGCCGACATCCACACCGACGCATTCACGCTGTCGCGGTAAGACCGCAGCGAGTGATCGCTTCCCGTGTGGTTTGGAGTTTGCTGACGCGCGTTGCGCGCAGAGGGATCAAACGTTTTTCTTGAGGCCGGTGATCTTTTCGACGCGGTTTCTGCCGCGCTGCTTTGCGAGATACAGCGCTTCGTCGCTACGTCGCAGTAGTGAGTGCGCGAGATCGTTATCGCGAAATTCAGCGATGCCGAGCGAGATCGAGATGTGGTCAAGCGCGCGATTTTGATCCACGTCCTTGATGACGCCGGAATAGATAGCCTGGCGGATCTGCTCGGCAACGATGCCGGCGCCGGTGATGTTTGTGTTATCGAGAATGATGGCGAATTCTTCCCCGCCAAAACGCGCGGCGAAATCCTTGCCTTTGATGCAGCGCCTGATCGTTGCAGCGACAAAGCGCAGCACCTTGTCTCCGACCAGATGGCCGTATTTGTCATTCACTGCTTTGAAGTGATCGATGTCGGCGATGAGCACGCTGAAGACGCTCTTATTTGAGCGCGCATTCTGTATGTGATCATCGATGGCGGTATCGAATGCTTTGCGGTTTGAGAGGCCGGTGAGGTGATCAGTGAGCGATTCCTTGCGTACCTGGACGAGCTCCTGGCGCAGGGCGTCGAGGTCGCTGGAGACCTGCGCGATTTGCAAGCCGATGCTGCGTTGTCCCTGTGCGGTATCATTCGTCACTGCGATGGTTTTCTCGATTTCTTTGTTCAGACCCTCTGGCGTGTTGACCTCTATCAGAAATTCGGAAAACTGGTTGAGCTTCAGCGCGTATTCGGAGAGGGTGCTGCCCGAGTGCTGCATGTCGTGTTGCAGGCTGATGATGATGCCTCTGAGCTCGGAGCGGATATTGTTCAGCGTCTCGATTTCGTGGGCATAAGCCTGCTGGTAGGCGAGCCACAGATGTTCATCGAGCGAAGCCACCGCATCTTTCGGCACGAGCTCCAGTGTTTTCTCGAGAATGTTGTTGTTGCCGGCAACGCTGTCATAGCCCATGCGGTAATTGAGGGGCGAGACGGGAATGCCATTCTTTGATAACAGAGCCAGCGTCAGGCGCAAATATTCGGCAGCCTGTTCCCTGGATTCCTTATAGGGATTCTCGGTCATCGGTTTGTCTTTCATGGCTTGTACATCATCCTCGAGCAAGCTTGTTTGGCGACTGGTGTGGGTGAGCCCTATGTTTTCGGCCGAAGGCGACCGAATAATTAGACGCTAAGAGGCTGAGATATATATTTCCACCTGAACTGCGGGCTGGTGTGAGAGGCGGGCCCCGCGCGCTGGGGATGCGCGTAACGAGACACGCTTTTCGCCATCCTGGCCGCTCGAACGCCGCC
>JAITWN010000068.1 GCA_031285245.1 Chromatiales bacterium
GCGGGGCAACCGGCTACCGTAGTGCTGAGTTTTCTGGGCAGTTTCGTTATGTAGGACGGCGGTAGATCAGGATTCAAATTGATCGTGCCGAGCGACGGATCATAAGGATTGATCAGCGCCTGCGCAGGGTTGCTGTTGATATAGGCAGCACCGTCCTTGTTGAGCCCAGGCCACGGCTTGTAGGTGATCGCCGGGTTGTAGTACAGCTTGTTGTAATCATGATTCCATGCCCGCCATACGCCGCGCTCTTTGGCGGTCTGCGTATCTTCATAGCAACGCTTGAGTGCTGCCGGAGTTGGCACTATCTCTACGGTAAAAACGCCTGAGGCACTAACGTAGTTAGTGAAACTGTGTGTGTTGATGTAGTGCGGAGTGTCATTGTCGTCGACGATGTACAGATAGCCATTTTTCTCTGGCGACAAAATGGATGAATACATGCTGCGTGAGTCATCGTTCACAATGACCACGTTGGGTTCAACGCTTGCGCCGTCGATGTAGAGCGGAATCTGAGCTAGCGGGCCAGGCGCTGCGAACGCGGGATTGGCAGCTGGGCCGAAGACCAATACTGACAGGCCGACAGCGCAAATAAAGCGGCGAAGCGTGGATGTGATCGGTTTCATGACGCAGCTCCTGAATATTGCAGCGGCAGCAGATTAGTTGCGCTTGGCGTAGTTGGATTGCAGAAAGACCACGGTGTTTGCAGACCCGCCCACGCCGCGCGCAGTCACGCGCACAGCGGTCAGATTGCCTATGCCTGCAGCTTCGCCGAAGCCTTGCACGTTGAGATCATCGTTCTGTTCGCTGATGTTACCGATCAGCTCGATGATGTAGCGCGGTGCTTCGGCAGCGCCTTCGATGGCGCCGTTGAACACGCGGGAATTTGCCCAGGTGGCCGCGTTGAAAATCGGTGGATTCGCTCCTTCCGGAAACAAACCAGGTTCCTTGCCATTAAAGGCAGCGCCGAGCGCTACCACATTGTCTTCGTAGAAGCGCTCACCATCGCGTAGCGCCGCTTCTGCAGCCTGAAAGGCGAGCGCGAGATCGCGATTATTACCTGCCATCTTTTCCTGCATCGTTGAGCTTCCCATTGCGGTGATGCCAAGCACGGTCATGACGATGAGAATGAGCAGGGCGACGATGAGTGCCGATCCGCGTTGTGCATGTCTGTTTTTCATGAGCGTAGCGTCTCGAGTGCGTTACAGGATGCCGCGATTGCGGATCTTGACAGTGCTGCTGAAGACGCGTCGCATGCGCAGATCATCTGCGGCAGTGTGAGGTTCACCGTTGTAGTCATAGGTCTGCGGTTCGCTGGCGATATTGTTTTCGCTGCGCAGCAGCAGGCTGTAACGGATGCTCACTACGTTTGCCAGGTTGCCGACATCGCGCGCTGTGACATAGCGGTTGGCGATGCCGTCGTCATTCGTATCTTCGCCATACAGCACTTGCAGATTTTCCACGCCGGCTACGAGTTCCTCGGCATTCATGCCGCCGTTGTTGGCGAGCTGCATGCGAAACAGAGCGGGTTCACCAGCGTTGTTATTGGCGATGAAGTAGGCGCTGACCCGCAGGCGTGCGATTTCAGCATCGGTTCCGTAGTTGTTGTCGAAGCTGGTATCAGCGTTTCCGGGGTTGCATAGGCCAGCGTCGCCACAATTGCCACGGCTACGTACAAAGTTGACACGGTTCCCGCCCACGGGGTTGGCGTTGGTGATCTGGAAGATGGCGCCGTGTCTGCAATCGGTGATCATCGCGATGTCCCCGTCTTTCAGGTTCATGCCGGCCTGATTGACGAAGATCTGGGCAGCGGGGCCTACCTCTTCTACTACCCGGATGCCATCGCTTGCGAGGCCGCGTGCGACCACGACATCGGTGCCCGGCAGCACCCTGCCGGCAAGTTCGGCCGGCAGTACCGGCGCCCAGCCGCCGCCGCCGTTAGCGTCGTGGCCGCTCAGCGGTATGCCCAGATTCCAGTTGAAAGCGTCGGGGTTTTGCAGATCGTTTTCGACGTTGTTGAGACCGTTGTGAAAGCAGCCGGTATAACCAGCGAGGCGCAGATCTTCATTCATGAAGTTCACCGCGAAGCGTCCGCCTTCCTGTATGCGTGCGTTGGCTTCGGTGACGCGATACGACAGCTTGCTACCGAGAAAGATCTGTACCACGCCCGTCAGCAAAATAGCGCTGATCGCGAGCGCTACCATGATCTCGATCAATCCGAGGCCGCGTTGCCGGGCAGCGGTATTTGTTGTGCGATGCATGTTCACAGCACGCTCTCCACGGTCAGTTCTATCGGGGCTCCCACGCCGCGGGTGTCATTCCACTGAATCGTGACCACGAAGGCGGAGCCATTGCGCCGCACAGAGCCATCGCCCGCAGGAAGCATCGTGGCAATGGCGTTTTTCCATTCGCTGAGATCGGCTCTCGCCATATTGGCCGGATTGCAATCGATGCCAAGGCCAGTGCAATTCGCCGCGGCCGGCGCCGCGCCAAGCGCGATGTCGTAGGCACCGTTTTCGGCAATCCTGCGATTGACACGCATGCGATCAAGGATGTCATTGGTCAGAATGGTCGCCTGCGAGCGCTGATAAGCGCTGTGCGTGAAGCGTAGACCGCTGAACTGTAGTCCGGCGAGACCAAGCAGGCCGATGGCGAGAATGATCACCGTGATCAGGACTTCGATCAGCGTGAAGCCGCGTTGCTGGTGGCCGCGGATCGGAGAAGTGAAGATTTTCTGCATGTGCATTTCTCAGCAGAGCGGAAAAGGGTTCAGGTTGGCTGGCCGGCCAGTGGCGGTGACTTCGATCGTGCGCCCTGGTTTCGCGGCGCCGGCGCACAGTCTCAGCGTGACACCTGCACCGGCGAGCAGGCCGAACTGGTTATAAGTGATCGTGTTGGGGGCGCCCGCGCCGATGTTGATATTGCCTCTCATCGGTCCAAACACGCGGATCAGATTATTGTTTTGATCCAGCACGATCCAGCCTTGCGTCCAAGGAGTGTTGGTGCATGCCGCTTGATTGTTGCTGGTGCAGACTTGGACGTTGGTGCGGCGCTTGATGGCTTCGCTGCGCGCGAGATTGAACGTGCTGACCAGATCATTGGCCTGCGTCGTGAGGCGATTGTTGCGTATCGTCTCGTTAAATGAGGGCACGGCCAGCGTGAGCAGGATGCCTGCGATGGTGACAGTTACCAGCAGCTCTATCAGTGTGAAGCCTGTGTTCGTTTTCATCATAGTCACAGTGATAACATTCGTTTTCAGAGGCGGTCATGCGGATTCAGATGAACGGTCGGAATTCCCGCTCGAACGGTCGTGATCCGCGGTACGCGCACTCTCGCAAAGCCGCAGAGTCCGCTGCCGCCCTTCCATATCGGCAGGCAAAGCAGTTGTTTCAAGTCGGATACTTCAAATGGTGAAAAGCGAACGCCCGGATTGCCTGATCATCGGCGGCGGTTTGGTCGGTATGACTATGGCGCGTGAACTGGCGGCGAGTGGCGCGAGCGTGCAATTGCTCGAACGCGGCGCCTGCGGGCGCGAATCGTCATGGGCGGGCGGGGGCATTCTTTCGCCGCTGGTGCCCTGGGATATGCCTGATGCGGTGAGCCGGCTCGCGCAGTGGAGTCAGCGCGCTTATCCGGCATTGGCAGCGCAGTTGCTGCAGGAATCCGGCATCGATCCTCAGTGGACGCGTAGCGGTTTGCTGAGCGTCGATACCAGTGCAGATGATTGGCAGCGCGCGCGCGCATGGGCGGCGATCTATGGCATGCGCATCGAACATCTGGGTGGCGCAGCGGTTGCGGCGATTGAGCCTGCGTGCCGGCCTGTGCGCGAAGCGATCTGGCTGCCTGGGGTTGCGCAGGTGCGTAATCCCCGTTTATTGCAGGCGCTGCAAAAATCGCTCATGAGCGCAGGCGTATCGATTCGCGAACATGCGCCGGTTGCGCAGGTACTGGTGCATGGCGGTCGCGTGCGTGGTGTGCGTTTGCATGACGGTACTGAAATCGAAGCCGATCGCGTCATCGTCGCTGGCGGTGCGTGGAGTGGTGAGCTGCTCGCGCCGTTTGCGGTTGGAGCGGGAGTGAAGCCGGTCAAAGGCCAGATGCTGCTCTACCAAGGTGAGCCTGGCTTGCTGCGCAGCGTGCTGCTGCATGGTGGTTATTACGCGGTGCCGCGTCGTGATGGGCAGATTCTGTTTGGCAGCACGCTGGAAGACACTGGCTTTGATGCTTCAATCAGCGTCGAGGCGCGCGGTGAGCTCAGCGCGGCAGCTACAGCGCTGTTGCCAGTGCTTGCGGAACTGTCCTTAGTGAGGCAATGGGCGGGGTTGCGTCCGGGTTCCCCGCAAGGGGTGCCACGTATTGGGCCGATACCCGGTATCGAGGGTCTTTTTCTCAATGCTGGGCATTATCGCAACGGTGTGCTGCTTGCGCTGGGGAGTGCGCGCTTACTGGCTGATCTCGTGCTGGGGCGTACACCCATTTTGCCCCCGGCGCAGTACCTGCCGGTTTCGCATTGAGCCA
>JAITWN010000035.1 GCA_031285245.1 Chromatiales bacterium
CTGCTGGAAGCGCTTGACCGCGCTGCGCTGTCAGCGCAGCGACGCCTCACCGTGCCTTTCGTGAAGGAATTTCTGCGCGAACGTGGCGTCATGATCAGGATGCTGGACTAGGCGCTAAATCAATGCGCTGGTGGTTTTTCGAGTAGTTTTTCAAGCTGTGGCCAGACATTGTCGAGCAGGATCGGCTGCGCGGCAGCGATTGGGTGAATGCCGTCGTTCTGGAATTGATCGTAATTGAGTCGATCGAGCAGAAACGGCACCAAGGCGACGGTATGCTTGGCAGCAAGATCAGCGTAGATGCGCTGGAAGGCAGCAGTGTAGGCGCTGCCATAGTTGGGCGGAAGTTGCATGCCGATCAGCAGCACATGTGCGCGCTGTTTCTGAGCGGTGGTGATGATGGCCGAGAGGTTGTTTCTGGTCTGATCGAGCGACAAACCGCGCAGGCCATCGTTGCCGCCGAGTTCAACGATGACGATCTCAGGCGTATGTAAATCGAGTTCGCGCGCAAGGCGCGCGAGGCCACCGCTGGTGGCTTCGCCGCTGATGCTGGCGTTGACGACGCGCTCCTGATGGCCTGTTTGTGTGAGTCGTTGCTGTAGCAGACTGACCCAGCCTTTTTCACGATCGATGCCGTAAGCGGCGCTCAGGCTGTCGCCAAGCACTAGTACCACCGGTGTTTGCGCGCTGGCGATGGGCGTGCCCAGAACGAGTATGAATAGCAGAAGGAGTTTTGCCGGCATGTCGGAACCCTCTCCCCGATCTTTGATGAAAGTACGCGGACTGTGCAAGCGTGTGGTGAGCCCTGAAGGCGAGCTGGAAATCCTGCGTGGCCTCGATTTTAACATTCTCGCGGGAGAGTCGGTGGTGATCGTCGGCGCTTCAGGCTCTGGCAAGACTACGCTGCTTGGCATTCTGGCGGGGCTCGATACGCCGAGTGCGGGCAGCGTCATGCTGGATGGCGTCGATATTTTCAAACTGGATGAGGATGGGCGCGCGGATCTGCGCCGTCGCTCCATCGGCTTTGTGTTTCAGTCGTTTCAACTGCTGCCGAATCTCAGCGCGCTCGAAAATGTGATGTTACCTCTGGAGCTCGTCGGCCGCGATGATGCACGCCATGCAGCGGTTGCTGTGCTCGAACGCGTCGGATTGGGGGCGCGTCTACGCCACTATCCGCGTCAGCTTTCGGGTGGCGAGCAGCAGCGTGTTGCCATCGCGCGTGCTTTTGTCGCTGGTCCGACGCTGCTGTTTGCTGATGAGCCGACGGGAAATCTCGATCGTGTCACGGGTGAGCGCGTCATTGAGCTCTTGTTCGAGGTGAATCGAGAACGCGGCGCCACGCTGGTGATGGTGACGCACGATGAGGCGGTTGCGGCACGTTGTGCCCGGCGTCTGACGATGGCCGCCGGCAGCTTGGTGGCAAACGAGTGAGCAGAATAAGTGTGTCAGGAGGCGTGACATGGTGATGCCGCTATCGCTGCGCATGCTGCTGCGCGATTGGCGTGCGGGCGAGCTGCGCGTGCTTGCCGCGGCGCTGCTGCTTGCAGTGGCGGGAATCACTGCGGTAGGCTTTTTTGCGGATCGCATGCGTCTCGCGCTCGAGCTTCAGGCGAGTGACCTGCTCGGCGCTGATCTCGCCGTCACATCCGCTCAACCTTTGCGTCCGGAGCTCGCGGCAGTGGTGCCTGCGCATATGCGTCAGGCGAGTGCGGTTGAATTTCCGAGCATGGCGATTTCAGCGCAGGGGAGTGCGCTCGCTTCGATTCGCGCGGTAAGCGCTGATTATCCACTGCGCGGTGAACTGCGGATTGGAGAGATGGCGTTTGGTCCGGATCGAGTGGCGCAGAGTGCGCCAGCGCCTGGCACGGTGTGGCTCGAACCGCGTCTGCTCGGACAGTTGCATGTCGAGGTCGGCGATGCCGTTACGTTAGGCGATGCTGAATTTCGCGTGGCTGCGGTGCTCACCGGTGAGCCGCTCGCGGGCAGCAGCATTTTATTCAGCGTGGCGCCGCGGCTCATGCTCGCACTTGATGATCTGGAAAGCACTGGCCTCATTCAGCCGGCGAGTCGAGTGCGTTATCGCTATCTGTACGCGGGCAGCGCTACCGAAGTGGCTGCGCTGCGCGCAGCATTCGAGCGGTTGCATGTGCCGGGTGAGCAAATTCAGGGCGTTGAGGATGCGCAGCCGCAAACGCGTCAGGCGCTCGAGCGCGCGCGTGCTTTTCTGAGTCTTGCTGCGCTGGTCAGTGTGCTGCTCGCAGGTGTTGCGATTGCCATGTCGACGCGGCGCTTTATCGCGCGCCATCTCGATGGTTGCGCGGTGATGCGCTGTCTTGGCGCGCGTGGTGGAACGCTGCTCAAACTCTACGGGCTGCAATTACTGTGGCTCGGGCTCGCTGCGGCGATCGTTGGCAGTGTGGTTGGCTATGTCGCGCAATATGGGCTGGAACGAATCATCGGCAGCATGATGGCGATGTCCTTGCCGGCGCCGTCGCTTTATCCACTCATTCCAGGAGTGGCCACGGCGTTGATCGCGCTGCTGGGTTTTGCCTTGCCGCCGTTGCTGCATCTGCGTCAGGTGCCGGCACTACACGTACTGCGCCGCGAGCTGGGTGCGACTTCAACGGCGGGCATGGCGGTCTATGTGGGCGGCGCGGCGGCCATGATTGCGCTCGTGCTCTGGTTCAGTCCGGCGCCGCGCATGGGATTGTTCGTGCTGCTGGGCGCGCTGCTGACGCTCGTCGCGCTTGCCGGCTTAGGCGTTGCGTTGCTCGCTGTGCTGCGGGTGGTGCAGCCGCATCTTGGTGCAGTAGGGCGCATGGGTGTGCTCGGTTTATTGCGTAGGCCGGCTGCCAGCGTGATTCAGCTCATGGCTTTTGGGCTCGGTCTCACGGTGTTGCTGCTGCTCGTGGTGGTGCGCGCGGATCTGCTCGCGGCGTGGGAGCGGGGATTGCCGCATGAGGCGCCGAATCGCTTTCTCATCAATGTGCAGCCGACGCAGATCGATGCGCTGCATGCGTTCTTTGCTGAGCGCAGCATTGAGACGCCGGCGCTGCTGCCGATGGTGCGTGGCCGGCTGATTGCCATCGATAGCAAGGCGATCGATCAGGACAGCTATGAAGAGGAGCGCGCGCGCGATCTGGTGCGCCGTGAATTCAATCTGTCATGGGCAGAGGCGCCGCAGAACGATAATCGCATCGTTGCCGGGCAGTGGTGGGCACCGGACGAGCAAGGTACGAAGCAGGTGTCAGTCGAGCAAGGCCTTGCGCAAACGCTGCATATAAAGCTTGGCGATCGTTTGACCTTCGACATCGCAGGCACGCCGATCGAGGTTGAAGTGAGCAGTTTGCGTGCGGTGGAGTGGGACAGCTTCCGTGTTAATTTTTTCGTCATCGCGCCGCCTGGTGTTTTCGATGCCTACCCGGCGAGCTATATCAGCAGTCTTTACGTTGCGCCGGGAGAGTATCGGGTGCTCGATGAACTCGTGCGCCTGTTTCCCAACGTCACCGTGATCGATGTCGCCGCCATCATGGAGCGCGTGCGCGCGATCATGGAACGGGTGACGGCGGCGGTGGAGTTCGTGTTTGTGTTTACGCTGCTGGCGGGCTTGCTGGTGATGTATGCGGCGGTGCACGCGACGCTCGATGAACGCATCCGCGAGACAGTGCTGATGCGCACCTTGGGCGCATCGCGTCGCCAGCTTTTACGTGTGTTGATCGTCGAGTTCACCGGCCTTGGCCTGTTATCCGGACTGGCTGCTGCGACCATGGCGGCGCTGCTTGGGTTTGTCGTCAGCTCGCGGGTGCTTGATCTTGCTTATGCGCCGGGCGCAGAGCTGTGGCTGATCGGTGCGCTGGCGGGCGCAGTGGGTGTCGGTGTCGCAGGCGTGCTCGGTACGCGCTTCGTTCTCGCCGCGCCGCCGGTCAGAGTGCTGCGCGAAGCCTTGTAAGAGGGTTTGGGCGCGCATTACACTGGCCGCTTCTTGCCGGAGACCGAACATGCTGAAGGCGTCGAAGAAATTATCGCGGGCGTGCATCCGGATCGCTGTTTTGCTGCTGGCCTTTTGTGGAGCGGCTGCGGCGCAGCAGCCTGCATCGCAAGGCCACATGGTGCGCGTGCCTACCGCTTACAGCACGTATTTTGAAGGTTATCTGGCGGGTCCGAGCGATGCGCGGCTCGGTGTGGTGCTGGTGCATGATCGCTGGGGGCTTAACGCGCAGGTGAAAGCCTGGGCGGATCGTGTGGCGGCGCTTGGTTATCGTGTGCTCGCGGTTGATCTCTTCGATGGTCGGCTGGTGCGCCGCCCGCAAGACTGGCGCATGGTGTGGCGCGCGATCGATCCGGTGTGGACCGCTGCCAACATGGATGGCGTGCTGCGCTACATGCGCGCGGGCGAGACGCCGGTGGTGGCCATTGGCTGGGGAAAGGGCATAGGTCCGCTCGGGGATTTGCTGCGTCGCTCGCCTACGGCGCTCGCTGGGGTAGTGCTTTATTACGATAACGAGACGCTCG
>JAITWN010000192.1 GCA_031285245.1 Chromatiales bacterium
GAGGACGCATGAACGAATACTGTGTAGTCGTAGCCAATGCCTCGCGTGCGCGCTTCTTCAGTCTGGAGCCTGTTGCGGTACCAGAAGTGATGAACCGGCTGCGCCTGGTTGAGCACTCAGATCTCGTCAATCCGGAAGCGACACTGCCTGGGCGTGAAACCTGGAGCGATACGCGTAGTGGCAGCAACACCGCCCCTGGCGGTGGACCTTCCCATCGTTACGATGATCATCGCGAGCGCCATATGCAGGAAGTCGGGCGCCGTTTCGCGCGCCAGGTTGCGGGTGCCGCGCTCGATATGACGCGCAGTCGCGATGCGCACTGCCTGGTGATCGTCGCCGCTCGGCGTATGCTCGGCTATTTGCGTCCTGAGCTTGAAACGCCGGCGCCGCACGTGGAGATACGCGAAGCACCGAAGGATCTCACTATGCTGGCTCCCCAGGATATCTGCGATCACTTGATCACCGCAGGCGTATTGCCCGCGCATTGACCAACGCGCAGGGGTGCAATGCCCCAGAGGCCACCGGCAACGAGCGCGCGATAGCCCGTGCGCTTTGGTTGTCGGCGGCTTTTTTTGAGCGTCAAATAATATGTTTTATTTTTTAGTATTACCTCATATAATTCCTGCCCGTTTTCCCGCACGTGTAAGGAGCTAGCGATGTCTGGAATGCCGATGTCTGGAATGTCAATAAAGTGGATCTTGCCTGCCAGCGCCAGCCTACCCTTGCTAGCTGTTTGTTTTAGCAGTGCGCACGCAGCGGGCGTCACCGGGGCGCAAAGCGACCTCGATACGGTGGTGGTCACGGCCGATCGCATTGCGCTTACTGGCGAGGCGCGAGCGGCGAGCGAAGGCACGGTGCTCGCTGAGCAGATCGAGAATCGCCCGTTGCTGCGCACTGGTGAACTGCTCGAAGTGGTGCCCGGGTTGATCGTTACCCAGCACACTGGCGACGGCAAGGCCAATCAATACTTCCTGCGCGGTTTCAACCTCGATCACGGTACGGACTTCTCCACCACGGTCGATGGCGTGCCAGCCAATATGCCTACTCATGCTCATGGGCAAGGCTATATGGATATCAATTTCGTGATTCCGGAACTGGTGGATCGCATCATGTACCGCAAGGGCACTTACTACGCCGATCTTGGCAATTTCTCGGCAGCCGGCACGGCGGAGATCAACTATCGCTCTGAGATGCGTCCTTTCGCGGCGGTGACTCTCGGGCCACATGATTACCTGCGTACGGTGGCAGGCGGTTCGGTGAAGGCGTTCGGCGGCAATTTGCTGCTGGGTGGCGAGCTTGGCAAGGCGGATGGCCCGTGGAATGTGCCCGAGGATCTGCACAAGAGCAACGTGCTGGCGCGTTGGTCACGCGATGGCATCGATTCTGATCTCGCCGTGGAATTCTCTGCTTATCAGAGCCGCTGGCAGGCTACCGACCAGATTCCTCAGCGCGCGGTGGACGGAGGTTTGATTGGCCGCTATGGCTCGCTTGATCCCACTAGTGGTGGCGATACGCATCGTTACGCGCTGTCGGCCAAGGGTGGCAATGATTTCAGCGCGGGTCGTTTGGATTACACCATTTATGGCATCGACTACGGCATGCAGCTCTACTCGAATTTCACTTACGCCATGGAAGATCCACTGCGTGGTGATCAATTCGAGCAATACGATGATCGTCATGTGTACGGTGGCTCCGCAAAATGGGAGCAGCCGCTGACCATAGGCGAGCGCGAATTTCTCTGGCGCGCCGGTATCGACACGCGTAATGACGATATTTCGCCCGTCGGTCTGTATCTGACCGAGAAGCGCGTGCGCTACGAAACGGTGCGCGAGGATCACGTCAATCAATGGATGACAGGCATCTGGACTTCGCTCTCGACGCAGGTGACCTCCTGGATGCGCGCTGAAGTTGGCGCGCGTGCCGATCGTTACGACTTCGACGTAAAGAGCGATAACCCCTTGAACTCCGGCAAGGACAACGCATCGATCGCCAATCCCAAGCTGGCGCTGAGCTTTGGCCCCTGGGCAGATACGGAATTCTTCGCTGCCGCAGGTGGCGGTTTTCACAGCAACGATGCGCGCGGCGGCGTGATCAGCGTCGATCCGAGCGATGGTGTGACGCCGGTGGAACGCGTAACCCCACTTGCTCGCGCCAGAGGCTATGAAATCGGTATGCGTTCAGCGCTCATTCCTTTCTCACAGGTGTCGCTGTCACTGTGGCAACTGGATCTGGCGTCGGAACTGCTATTCGTCGGTGATGGCGGCACCACCGAGCCCTCGCGTCCGACGCGTCGCCGTGGCGTTGAACTCGGCGTGTATGCCCGGCCGATGCAATGGCTAATCATCGATGCGGACTACGCCTGGTCGAAGGCCCGCTTCCGCGACGATGATGACGCCGGCAATTATGTCCCTGGCGCACTGGTGGACACCGCTTCGCTCGGTGTCACGGCCAATGCGGCCCATGGCTGGTTCAGCGCTGCGCGACTGCGTCATCTTGGTGCCGCGCCGTTGATCGAGGACAACAGCGTGCGCTCATCGGCTTCCACCATGGTGAATCTCGACGTGGGTCGCCACATTACCGAGCACTGGACAGTGACGCTGTCGCTCTTCAATGTGTTTGACACCAAGGCGAACGACATCGCGTACTACTACGAATCGCAGTTACCTGCTATAGGGGCTGCGCCAGCAGAGGCTGCGCCCGTGGAAGACATTCACTTCCATCCGGTGGAGCCACGCACGCTGCGTGCAACGGTGCGCTACGATTTTTAAAACGTAGTCATCATCAGCATCAAGGCTGCGCGATAGCGCGCAGCTCCAGCATCAGCTCGCGCGCGGCTTCAGGATTGATTTCCTGGAGTGCGTGCGGGCTGAAAAAGCCTGGCGAAACCCTCAAACCCCTGCAGCAGCGGCACATGCACTTGCGCCAGCATGGTGCGCACATCTGCGTATTTATTCCTCAGTTCAAAATTTCGCTGCGTGTTTGCAGGCGTTGCCATATATCAGTGCGGCCATATGACGGTAATATTGCTGCCTCGCCGCTGGCAGCGCGTCTGTTGAGAGCACGGGAACCCCGATTCGTCATTGCGAGGGGCGTTAGCCCCGTGGCAATCCAGATGGCTATGTGGATTGCTTCGTCTCGCAATGACGAAGGGTTTTCAGCAGTTCTTTAGGCGTGATTTGAGTCGTGCAGATTGGCTTTGAAGATCATCTCTTGGAGAAAATGTATGTCGAAGAAAAGAATCGCCGTGGTGGGGTATGGCAACATTGGCAAGTACGCCATCGAGGCGGTGGAAGCGAGCCCTGATTTTGAGCTGTCGGGTGTCGTTCGGCGCAGCGTTGGTGGTGCAAAGCCGCATGAACTCGCGGATGTGACGGTGACCGACAACGTCGCTGCGCTCGGTAAGATCGATGCGGCGCTGCTGTGCACGCCGACCCGTAGCGTGCAGGATGAAGCGAAGAAATATCTCCAGCTTGGCATCAACACCGTCGACAGCTACGACATTCACACTTCATTTTTGCAACTGCGCAATGAGCTGATGCCGGTGGCGCAGACACATAACGCGGTTGCGATTATTTCCGCAGGCTGGGATCCGGGCAGCGATTCAGTCATCCGCACTTTGCTTGAAGCTTGTGCGCCGAAGGGCCTGACGTATACCAATTTTGGCCCGGGCATGAGCATGGGTCATACGGTTGCAGCGAAGAGCGTGGCTGGCGTTGCTAATGCGCTGTCGATGACGATTCCGCTCGGTACCGGCATTCACCGGCGCGTGGTGTATGTGGAGCTTGCCGCTGGCGCGCAGATCGATGAGGTGCGCAAAAACATCAAGGCCGATCCGTATTTCAGTCACGATGAAACGCACGTCATCGCTGTGCCTTGTATCGATGATCTCGCTGACGTCGGTCATGGCGTCAACATGGTCAGAAAAGGTGTGTCAGGCAAGACCGGCAATCAGTTATTCGAATTCAACATGAAGATCAACAACCCGGCGCTCACCGCGCAAATCATGCTTGCCTGCGCCCGCGCTACGTTCAGGCAGAAGCCTGGCGTTTACACCATGCCTGAAATTCCGCTGATCGATCTGTTGCACGGCGACAGAGATGGTTTGCTCGCCAGGTTGGTGTGAGGAATGACAGTTGCGGACAGACATATGCATCATGTCGCGCTGATGTGAAGCCTGAAAAAAGAAATGTCCTTCCCGCATAGCACGGGAAGGACGTGGATAGTGCTTGATTTGTTACTTCCAGTCGTTAACGATTGACGAACTAAGCGGTGGTACACGCAGTACATTCTTGACGGTGTTGAGCCTGGTTTGGACCCTGTTGTATTGATCCTGACTCCACCAGGTGCCGGCTGATTTACAACCCGAAGCAGTGGTCAACAAGATGGAATACTCCTGCGGATCTATCATGCGGTCGTATCTTGCATCGTAGCCCCAAGTTGGCTCGTAGTCGGCAGCCTGATCTTTGCTGGCGATCGTGTTGCAGCTAGAGGTGTGCCCGAGAGTGAAGTTGTGGCCTTCCTCATGAATCATCGTGCCGCGCCAGTTGTTGGTTTCGGTGCCGTCGGGCTTGTTAGGCGCTTGTCCGGTGGCGGTGAATCCAGGCATGTAGGCGTTGCCGATCGTTGTGCCGCCCGGCTTAGGTGTGACGAAGCCGTAGTAGTAGCCGTAGTCTTGGTCGTTGGCCCTCAATGCCTTTTCTAAGGTGGTGATGTCGCTCAACCAGGTGCCCCAGGTACCGTCTTCACGGTTTTTGCTTGACTGAACAGGTGGGCGAACAATGCGGATCTTCACGTTGCTAAAGGGATAAGAAGCCATGAGGTTGGCTTTGACCAACGCACTGGTGGTTGCGTCCCCCTTTGTTTCGGAGGGCAGATTGGCTTCCTTCTCGCCCGTGACTTGAAGTGCAACAAGCGTCAGGTAGTAAACCTGGGCGGGAGTGACGTTTGGTGTTTGCGCCCACGTGTTGTTGCTAGCATCTAAATCCGCAGCCTCAATTGCCAGGCTGATCTTCACTCCGGGCTGAATCCACTCACCCTTTAATTTATAGCGGAATGTGCCTTTGGCATTGCTGAGATTCGGCGCCTGCTCATCGATAAAATTGTCTACTTTGATGAGCTCATCAAGCAGCAGATCACCGTTTTTGCTATTTACTTGCAAGCGCACCGGTGGCGTTTTGGTAGAGCCGTTCGATGAATTCAGAAAAACGCGCAAGGAAATATCCCGATCCGCGGTCAAGGCAAATCCTTTCTCATCGCCTGTGCGCACGACAGGGTCGAGCCAATCGACACGCGCGATTGAAAAGTCAGTATCGAGATGGTCATCGACGATGGTTACGTTATCGATCTCAGATCCCGAAGCGCTGTTCCACTCGGCGCTGTAATTATCACTACCGTAATCAGCGATGGGAGCACTGCCATCCTCATGTCCCACCGTTTCCACCACGCCATCAACGCCATTCGCACCATTCAAATTGCTATCACCACCGTCACTGCTCCCACCACCACATCCCGTCATCAGCATGGCAAGCAGCGGCGCGCAGGCTGCTTTGCGGAAAGGTACTTTTTGGATGCGCATCTCTAATATCTCCCCTTAGCAAGAAGGCTCAACGTTGTTAAGCGGCGCTGAGCGCGACATGAATGTCGGCCGTTGCTCAGAATAGATAAGAAACCGCCACGGTCCCGTGATGCAGGTCTCACTTTCTATGGGAGGCAATTCGCAGCATTTCTCGTTGCTGCTACTAGGTTGAATGAAAGACCCAGGGAGATGCGTTTTTGCTTGCCGAGCCAGTAGTAACGCAAGTGCCACAGCTTGCCGCCAGCGGGCGAAACCATCAGGCCCAGGCCATCGGCATCAGCAAGGCTGTAGTCCTTTCCAGCGGCTTTGGCCTGCCGGATGACCAGATCAGAAAGCGCCATCATCGAGCTCCTAAGTCGAGACTTAGGCTCAATGCTCGTGATCCCTCCAATCCAGCCCCAGCAACAATGCGAAACGAGCCTTACCCGCATTGATCTGGCCTTGATTCTGGCCTTAAAACGCTGGCCGTCAGTGGCCGTTGCTGGTTGTCAGTAGACTGAGAATCCGAAAAATCATCAATCCTGACAAAGAGTTGCGGGATTCTTTGGATTTCCTTGGAAGTCCCTGGAAAGTAATCGTGGAGCGGGCGAAGGGAATCGAACCCTCGTCAGTAGCTTGGGAAGCTACAGCTCTACCATTGAGCTACGCCCGCGTGGGGATGTCGTGATGGTGGCTTGAGGCGGGTGGCCTTGGCCGTTGGAGCTCGGCAGTTTGACTGCATTGGCCGGGGCGGTCAAGGCGCGGTGGCTTGTGCTATCTTACCGCCTTCGTTTTTCCTGAAATTCCCGCGAACTAAAGTGGCAGCCATGGAAATCTATGTGAATGGCGAGCTGCGCGCTGTGGCGCCGGCGACCTCCATTGCGCAGTTGCTGGAGGTGCTGAATTACACCGGGCGGCGTGTTGCTGTCGAGGTGAATCAGGCGATTGTGCCGCGTAGTGCTTATGCGGAGCGCGTGGTGTGTGCGGGGGATCG
>JAITWN010000009.1 GCA_031285245.1 Chromatiales bacterium
GGTGCCCGCTACTTTTTTCCCGGCCGGTGGGCGCGTCGGGGCTCCGCGCCCTTAAAATGTGTTGGGGCCACCGCCGGTCACTTCGCCTGCGAGCGCAGGACTAGGCAGGCCCCGGACACTTTTTCAAAACACGGAGCCGCTACACGCCAACAGTTTTGAAAAGTGTCCCAGGCCTGCCTCGAAAGATCTGTTGATGATCTGGGGAAAACCTGCGCGCGATAGCGCAAGCCTATCCGAGCGTCCACACGCGCGAGTGCGGCAAAGGTTGACCGACCGCGGCGATACGTTCGACGATCTCATCGCTCTCGGCATCGATGACCACCAGTGCGCCATTCTCACCGTTCGAGGACAGCACGACACCGCCCGCAAACGCGAGCGATCCCGAAGGTGAGCCGAGGCGCAGTTCACGGCGCAGCACCAGCTTCGGCAGCGTCGTCAAATCGATGACCAAGAGCGCATCGGCCTTGAGATTGGCCTGTTGCTCGGGGCTACCGGAGCTGCCCGTGGTGAGATAGAGCCGCGTGCCAGTGGGGTTGAAGTAGTATTTGCTGACGTAGATATCCGGCAGAGCCATGCGATCGACGATCTGCATGCTTTCAAGATCAAGCACAGTCAAAGTCGCGACGACATGAGCGGGATCGGATTTGCGATCTGCGCCACGCCCAATGATGTAGCGCCCACCCGGCACCATGAACAAATTGCTGTTGCCCTTGAAACCCAGGCGGCTCTCGATCTTGTTGGTGCGCGGATCAATGACAGCAATGTTGCCGTAGCCATTATTGAGGTTATACAAACGACCGGTATGTGGTGAATACACCAAGCCGTGGGGGAAGGAATTATTGGGCACACCAGATTTGCCGCCCTCTTCCTTGTCCGCCTCGCAGAGGTCAATGGTATCCAGCAAGCGCAGAAAATCCGCGGGCTGCGCCGGATCATTGCCGATCACCGACAAAGTGCCATCCTTGAGATTGCTGATGTAAGCCCGACGCGGCACTTCAGGCGCGCGTGTCGTTGGAAAAGTGTAGGCCGCCTGGTGATGACCGCGTCCGACACAGACGGTTTTGAGATAGCTCGCATCGGCGCTATCGACAGCGTCAATGATGGTGACCGAAGAGCCGGCATCGCCACAGTTGAGGCGATCATTGCCCGTCTGCTTGTCGCCATCGTTCATGAACCAGCGCCGCGTCGAACCCGGATCTTCATAGATGTGTGCGGGGAAGGCATCGGCGGGGAAATTGGCCTGCACATTGATCTTCTTGCTAGCCGGATCGAGCAGAACCGCACGCTGATCGCGGGTGAGTCCGACAAAGATCGGCTTGTATTCGGCTTCAAAGCCGCTCTCGGGCGTGGTGGGAAGCACCTGGGTCTCTGTTTTGCCGCTCTTACGGCTGACCACCGCCAGCGCCCCGGTCGCACGGTTGCCCGCGTAATAGCCGACGACAAAATCACCTTTCTTTTCAGCTGACTGGGTCATGATTTCAAGATCTCGAATAAAGTCTAGAATGCATCAGCGGCTCATTGACTCTGGCCATCGCCTTCGACGGACCTCGAGCGTTCGCGGCGCGCCATGAGGAGGCCGACCATCACGGGCAGGACCACCACCATGAACACAGCGAATCCCACGAGAAAAGAGCCAGATTTGTTATCGAAGCGCGCCATAAAAACGATGAACAGAATGATGAGCGCGGTAGCGACGGTATACAGTACAAAGCGGGTGAGTTCTTTCATGGCCGGCATTGTATACCATTGGCGAGCGCAGGAAAGTCGGCTACTGCCGCCCGCTCTGCACAAACTCTCCCGCTTCGTCATTGCGAGCCGAAGGCGAAGCAATCCATGCCGCGCCTGGATTGCCACGGCGCTTTGCGCCTCGCAATGACGGTCTTGAAGCGCAAAGAGCGGGATCGTAAGCTGGCGCCCATGACTGAAGATCAACATCAACGATTGCTGCAACTGCTGTCGCAGCCGACTGCGCCATTTCGCGAACAGCATGTCATCGGCCATCTGAGCACGCTGCTGGAATATAGTGGCGTGCCCTTTTTCCAAGACCCCATCGGCAATCTCGTGCTCGGCGTCGACTCCGCCCGCGCCTACCGGCGCGTGCTGCGCGAACGCACGTCCGAGCCGCTGCGGCTGTTCGTCGCGCACATGGATCACCCTGGATTTCACGGCATGCGCTGGCTCGCGCCGAACCGGCTCGCGGTGCGCTGGCATGGTGGCTCTCCACTCAAACACCTCGCCGGCACGCGCATGCGCGTCGTGAGCGATGAAGGCATCATCGGCAGCGGACGACTCGGCAAAGTGGTCCTCGCCGCCAGCGGCTGGTCAATCGACACCGCGGAAATCCGCGTTGACTTCGATACTCCCGCAGCACGTCCACGCGCTCGTGCCCTCTATGGCGGTTTTGATTTCCGCGCACCAGTCTGGGAAACCAAAGGAAAGATCTATTGCCCTGCCGCCGACGATCTCGCTGGCGTATTCGCCATCATCGAAACCGCCTGCGCGCTGTGGCGCCGCCGTCGAGGACGTCCCCAGCGACGTCCTTGGCGCCATCGCCCCTTCCTCGGCCTGCTCACGCGCGCCGAGGAAGTCGGCTTCGTCGGCGCGGTCGGACATCTCGAACTCGGCTGGCTACAAGAGCGGCGTCGGCCCATCGTTGGCATCAGCCTTGAAGCCTCGCGCACACTACCCGGCGCGCAAATTGGCAACGGCCCGGTGGTGCGTCTCGGCGATCGCCGCACGGTGTTCAACGCCGATGGACTGCGGGTACTCAGCGAAGTAGCGCAAACCACTCTGCCCGGACGCCATCAACGCCGCATCATGGATGGCGGCTCCTGCGAAGCCACAGCGATGACGGCCTGGGGTATCCCGGCAATCGGCATCTCCGTACCGCTCGGCAATTACCACAATCAAGGCGTTGAAGGCGGGCCAGACTGCCGCGGCCCGGGCGGGCCTGCACCGGAGTTCGTCAGCCGCGACGACATCTCGGGATTGCTCGAACTGTGCACGGCATTGATGAGCGCAAAGCTGCCCTGGCAAGACCCATGGGCAGAGCAGCGCAGCGCGCTGCGCAAAAATCGCGACCGCCTGCAGCGTCTGCTGTGAAGGAAGCCGGCTTCCGCTCCAGAAAATAGCCAGAGATTAACGCTGGCGCCCCACTCCCCGACTTCGAGGCCTCTACGAACTGAGCTCCCCCAATATCAAACCTTAGGGCAGCGTTCGAGCGGCCAGGATGGCGAAGAGCGGGTCTCGTCAGGCGACACGCAGCACGCCTGCCTCTACGAGCTCTGCTCCGCTCGCGCTACCCCGGGCCGCCATGAAAATGTATTATCGCGCGATGGAAAATTCCATGAAGATCGAGATCCTTCCGCAACCGGACAGCACCACCTGTGGACCGACATGCCTACATGCAATGTACCGGTATTTCGGCAAGGACATGCCGCTGAACCAGGTCATCGAACAGATCCATCGTTTGGATCACGGCGGCACGCTGGCGGTATTTCTCGCCACCCACGCTTTGCGCCGCGGATTCGCCACAACGATCTACACCTACAATCTCGAAATGTTCGATCCAACCTGGTTTGACGCACGAGCGCATGCGCCAAATGTCATCGAACGCCTGCGCCGCCAGCTGGCGGCGAAAGACGCTATCACCTACGCGCAAGCCACTGACGGCTACATCGACTTCATCGAGCAAGGCGGTATCCTCAAGTTCGAGGATCTGACCATCGATCTCATTGTGCGCTATCTAAAGCGCGATATTCCGCTGCTTACCGGACTCAGCGCTACCTATCTGTACCATTCCGCGCGTGAACACGGCCCGAACTGCGAGTATGACGACATCTACGGCTATCCGAGTGGGCATTTCGTCATTCTCGGTGGTTATCGCGCTGATACCCGCACCGTACAGATCATCGATCCGATGCATCCCAATCCGATGGCACCCACTCAGCACTATGAAATCAACATAGATAGAGTCATCGGCGCTATTCTGCTCGGCGTTCTTACACACGATGCCAACCTGTTGGTGATCGAGCCAGGAAAACCACTTCCGCAAGCGTCATGTCGATATTCATCGTAGTCAACAACCCCGAAGACTGGCCGCTGCATGTGCACGGCGCCGAAGTCGTCGCCGCCAAAACCTATCTGTCGGATCCGCGTTTCATGGACATGCGCGGCGTGAAGATTTTCAATCTGTCGCGCTCGTATCGCTATCAGAGTCTTGGTTACTACGTGTCACTGCTCGCCGAGGCGCGCGGCCACAAGCCGCTGCCAAGCGTCAACACCATCCAGGACATGAAGTCGCAGACCATCACGCGCTTTGTTTCCGATGATCTCTTCGAGCTGATACAAAAGAGTCTCGCACCGATCAAGTCTGAGGAATTCGTACTCAGCATCTACTTTGGCCGCAATGTCGCCAAACGCCATGATCGCTTGAGCCTCAGTCTGTTCAATCTGTTTCCAGCGCCGCTGCTGCGCGTGCGTTTCATCCACAATCGCAATTGGCAACTGCAAAGCATCGGCCCGATCGCAGCGAGCGATATTCCGCCTGAGCATCAATCTTTCGTCATCGAAGCGGCGAGCGAATATTTCGCCGGACGGCGCTCGCGTCGGCGCGAAACACGCGAACGCTACGATCTCGCCATCCTGCACAACCCGAACGAAGCGCAGCCACCGTCAGATGCGAAAGCGCTGCGCAAATTCGTCAAGGCCGCGCAGCAGCTCGATTTCTCGGTAGAAATGATCACCAAGAATGACTACGGCCGCATCGCTGAGTTCGATGCGCTGTTCATCCGCGAGACTACTGGCGTCAACCATCACACTTATCGTTTCGCGCGGCGCGCCAAAGCCGAGGGACTCGTGGTCATCGATGACCCGAGCTCCATTCTCAAATGCACCAACAAGGTGTATCTGGCCGAGCTCATGCAGCGCCATCGCATCCCAACGCCCGATACCAACATCGTCAACCGCAGCAATCTGCAAACGGCGTGCGCCTCTGCGACCCTGCCCTGCATTTTGAAACAGCCCGA
>JAITWN010000022.1 GCA_031285245.1 Chromatiales bacterium
CCGAAAATCAATGGGCTTATCAGCGTAGTGGCATAGTGCGCGTGAGGGCTGTTGCTGGCATCACCGCAATCTCGATGAGACCTGCGGTGAGCGTATTGGCGGTTTGGATGATCAAGATTTGGGCTGAGAAACGAGGCTGACAGTATGGATCGACTTGCGGTGGATGTTGCGGTCATCGGCGCGGGGACAGCAGGACTTGCTGCGTATCGCGCCGCCGTCTCAGCTGGCAAGCGCGCAGTGATTATCGAAGGTGGCCCTTACGGTACGACCTGTGCGCGCGTCGGCTGCATGCCGAGCAAACTGCTGATTGCAGCTGCCGAGGCTGCGCACGGCCCGGCGCGCTGGCAGGAGTTCGGCCTGCGCCTCAAGGGTGAAGTGGAAGTTGATGGCGCGGCGGTGATGGCGCGTGTGCGGCGCGAGCGCGATCGCTTCGTCGGCTTCGTTATGGCAGGTGTGGAGAAAATTCCCGAGAGCGATCGCCTGCGCGGTTTTGCGCGTTTCGACAGTGACCATGCGTTGCTGATCGATAGTGGCGCACGCGTTGAGTTCAAGAGCGCAGTCATTGCCACCGGCTCATCGCCATCGCTGCCGGCGATGTTGCGCAGCATCGGCGATCGTTTGCTGATCAACGACGATATCTTTTCTTGGGAAGACTTGCCGAAGTCGGTAGCGGTCTTCGGCCCAGGCGCCATCGGGCTTGAGATCGGCCAGTCTTTGCATCGTCTCGGTGTGAAAGTGTTGATGTTTGGACGCGATGGGCATGTGGGGTCGTTCACTGATCCCGAAGTGCGTGAGTACGCGCGCAAAACTTTTCAGCGTGAGTTTTACCTCGACGCTAACGGCGATGTGCAGGCGATCTCGGTGCATGATGATGGTGTGTCGATCATGTATCGCGACGTGCAAGGCAAAGAGCGGCGCGATATCGTCGATTACGTCATCGCTGCGGCAGGACGCACTGCAAACGTCGGCTGGCTTGGCCTTGAGCACACTTCCCTTCTGCTTGATGCGCGCGGTGTGCCCTTATTTGATCGTCAGACCATGCGGTGCGGTGATAGCTCGATCTTTATCGCCGGCGATGCCAACAACGATGCGCTTGTACTGCATGAGGCGGCGGATGAAGGACGCATCGCCGGCGATAGCGCTGCGAGCTATCCACGTGTTCAACCGGGCCTACGTCGCGCCCGCCTTGTTATCGCTTTCAGTGATCCGCAGATTGCCATCGTCGGCACGCCTTACGCCGAACTACCCGCAGGTGGTTACGTGATGGGGCGTGTATCTTTCGAAGACCAGGGACGTAGCCGCGTGATGCTGCGCAATCAAGGGCTCATGCATGTCTATGCAGAGCGTGAAACCGGGCGCTTGCTCGGCGCGGAAATATTCGGGCCGGATGCCGAGCACCTCGGCCATCTGCTGGCCTGGGCGATTCAGGCTGGCTTCACCGTGCACCAGGCACTCGACATGCCGTTCTATCACCCGGTGGTTGAAGAAGGCATGCGCACGGCGCTGCGCGATGTAGCGGTAGCTCTGCGTGAGCGCGTAGCTTGAGTCGTCAAGATGTGCTGCTTTGATGCGTGTGATTTTATTCCCGTCTACCGGGTGATCTTCACGGTTATACTAAGCCGGTCTAACGAGCGCATCCGGCGATTGAGATCATGGTGGTATTCACTCGAAAATCGCATTTCACACTGATGCTGGTGGCGCTGCTGTGCATAGCGCTGATCGGTGCGTATTACAGTTACCGTTATTTCCACGCCAAAGATCTCTGTAGCGCTGGCGTGGATCGTGAAGTGTTGTATTCCGCCTATCCGTCCTTACGCGAACTCTCCGAGCGACAGCAGCAGGAAACCGAGCGCCTGCTCGCGCGCCAGCGCGCCGAGGATATCGCCATCAATCAGGGAATCGGAGAGGCGGGCAGTCTCTCGCCGGAGGAAGTGCTGCGCATGTCGGTGAATCAGGTGAGTGAGATCGCAGCACTGCGCCGCGAGCATCGTATCGCTTTCGAAGCGCAGTGCCGAGCGCTCGCGCGCCGCTGAATGGTTTTCATACCTCAGCGATTTGCGAACGCTCGGGGATGAGGTCAGGTTCCGGAATCTGCCAATCGTGAAGACAGTGAAATGACGCGCTGACTGCCGATGGGGTAGGTTTCCGCAAAGTCGCCCTTGTGCGCGCGCGCGCGCAAGGCATTGATCGCGGCACGCAGCACGGTATGGACGATGAAGTCCGCGTGAACGTGGTAGTAATGAATTTTGCACGCTACGGGATCTTGCAGGCTGCGGCGTTCGCTGGGTTCGAAATTCGCCCAGGCGAGGACGGGCAGATCGTAGAACGCGCGGTCAATACACACCCAGCGCTTGCGGTTGAGGACGATGTCCATACCGCGCAGGCCTACCAACGGCAGGCGCAGAGCACCCTCGGTGTGCAGCAATCCGAGGCGGATGCGATTGTAAATCGGGCCGTCGATGGTGCTGGTTTCGGAGTGCAGGGTCGGTATGTTATCGATGCAAAAATCCATGATGTAGCCGGTTTGTTAGGGCGTTGGTCTCACCTTAACGGCTGGCGTCCTGGGTTCTGAAGCAGCGTTGCCATCTTCCCTGGTGGTGGCAGATAAAATTTAACTATTTCATTTAGTTATATTAGGAGATAAGCGATGTATCGGCCCGGCACGCCGCTGTCTGCAACTTCCCCTCGGATCATGCTGCTCGGCAGCGGTGAGCTCGGCAAGGAAGTGATCATCGCCTTGCAGCGTCTTGGTATCGAAGTCATCGCGGTGGATCGCTACGCGCATGCGCCTGGGCACCAGGTCGCGCATCGCGCTCATGTGATCGATATGACCGACGCAAAGGCGCTGCGTGAGCTGATCGAGCGCGAGCGTCCACATGTGATCGTGCCTGAGATCGAGGCTATCGCGACCGCCGTGCTGACGCAGATTGAAGCCGAAGGTTGGGCGGAAATTATTCCCAATGCCCGCGCCGTGAATCTCACAATGAACCGGGAAGGCATACGCCGTCTCGCTGCCGAAGAGCTTGGCCTCAAAACTTCGCGTTATGCGTTCGCTGGCAGTCTCGATGAATTGCGTCAGGCGATCGATGCAGGCATCGGCTATCCCTGCATCGTCAAACCGGTAATGTCATCGTCTGGCAAGGGACAGTCAGTCGTTGAAAGCCCAGCTGATGTCAGCGCGGCGTGGGAATACGCTGCGCGCGCAGGACGTGTTGATCATGGTCGCGTGATCGTTGAAGAAAAGCTTGAATTCGATTTCGAGATTACGCTGCTCACGGTGCGTGCTCGCAATCGTGATCGGCATGATGCCATCGACACCTGGTTCTGCGAGCCGATCGGCCATCTGCAACGCCGCGGTGATTATGTAGAAAGCTGGCAGCCGCAGCCGATGTCAGCGCTCGCGCTCAAGCGTTCGCGCGAGATCGCTGCCGAGGTAACCGGCGCACTCGGTGGGCGCGGCGTTTTCGGCGTCGAGCTTTTCATCCGTGGCGATGATGTGTGGTTCAGCGAAGTCAGTCCGCGCCCGCATGATACCGGCATGGTGACGATGGCAACGCAGCGTCAGAGTGAGTTCGAGCTGCACGCGCGCGCGGTGCTGGGTTTACCGGTTGATGTTTCATTGCTCACGCCGGGCGCGAGCGCGGTGATCTATGGCGGAATCGATGCTGTCAGTATTGCGTTCGAAGGTGTCGATGCTGCGCTCGCTGTACCAGGCACCGACGTGCGTTTGTTCGGCAAACCGCAATCGTATCCTTATCGCCGCATGGGCGTTGCGCTCGCTTGGGGCGATAATCTTGCTGATGCGCGCGAGCGGGCGCGCCTTTCGGCATCGCTGGTGAAACCGGTCAACGTCTGAAGTGAAACCTCTGCGAAACCGAGTCTAGGTTGGGCTGAACGCAGAGCAGCTAGAGGTCGCTGTCGGCGTATCGCCTGACGAGCCCCGCTATTCGCTATCCTGGCCGCTCGAACGCCGCTATCCCTGGCGGCGTACGATCTCCTCAGGCGATACGCCGACAACGACCATCAGGGTTTGATGTTGGACTCGGTTTCGCAGAGGTCTCACAAGTGGGGAGAGAGGAAGCTTCACAAGAGCAACGGGTGCTTGGCAGCCCCTCTCCCACTTCGGGGAGAGGGTGCCCGAAGGGCGGGAGAGGGGAAATAAAAACCGGCTAGCGACGCGATTTCAAAAAAACATTTTGTTAGGTGCTATTAGTAAATCAGCTTTTCAATTGTAGAAGTTGCTCACCGATGGCGTGACGTTTCCAACCGGTGAGCAGGCGCAATGAAGCATTTCCTTCCTTGCGGATGAGATCGACGAGATCGTTACGCGAAGCGAGTACGGCGGCATCGATGCCGTAATGCTTGGATTGTTCCTGCACCAGAGATGACATGCGTTCAAAGAGCGCTTCTTCGGTTGAAGTGAGTGGTGACGGCTTTGCGCCACGTGCAGGCGTGAGCTCCGGTGCACCACTGCCGCTTGCGATCGCTGCTAGCAGATCATCACCATGGCGCGCGATGGTTTTGCCGCTGACATGCAGCGCATCAAGCCCCGCTTTGCTGCTCGGCGCAGTGCAGGCGAGTTCGATCATGATTTCATCACGCAATATCCATCCTCGCGGCCGATCGGCGCGCCGGGCCGTGGCTTCTCGCCAGGCGGCGAGTGCTTGAAGTATCGCGAGCTGTCGCCCTGATAAATGCTGCGTGCCGCGTATGCGTCGCCAGGCATCTTGTGGCGTCGCACCGTTGTAACGCGCGGGATCGCAGGCCGCAGTGAAATCTTCCTCCAGCCATTGCAAACGGCCAAGCTCACTCAATCGATCTCGCAGATGCAGATAAAGTGGGCCGAGATAGCGCGCATCATCAGCGGCGTAATCGAGCTGCTCGGTGGAGAGCGGCCGGCGGCTCCAGTCTGTGCGTGTGTGCGCTTTCTCGAGGTGCGTGCCAAGCACGTCTTCTACCAAGCGGGCATAACTCGCTTGCGCAGGTAGCCCGAGTAGTGGAGCTGCGATCTGCGTATCAAAAAGTGGTGTGGGCAGCGCGCCGTGAAGATGAAACAGTGTCTCCAGGTCTTGATGACAGGCGTGGAAGACTTTGGTGATGGCGCGGTCGTAGATGACGTCGAGCAGTGGATCGAGACTCAGCACGAGCGGATCGACACAAGCTACCGTTCCAGGCACCGCGAGTTGTAGCAGGCAGAGGCGCGGAAAGTAAGTTTCCTCACGCACGAACTCGGTATCGAGCGCGATCCATGGTTGCTCAGCGAAGACGCGGCACAGAGCGAGCAGTTCTGATTCGGTGTCGACGTAGTGTATCTGTTCCATGATGGTGCTGTGGTACTTGGCTGGCGTGCTAATGTGCACTCGTGTTTTGAGCGGCGGGGGCATCGCCGAATTCGCGCATGTGCTGCTCGATTTTCTGGCGACGCGCGTCCACGGCGTCGGCGGCGACGGCAGCATCCACAGTAGGCGTCGCGCGTGCTGCAAGCTCGGCGCGGGTGAGCATCTCATAACCTTCTGGCATGCGTAACGCGGCGGCGTCATGAGGAGCATTTAGATCGATAGCGGTGATGTTGTGTATCACGCGCCCGAGCGTATCTTGCGTACGCAGCGGAATGCCAAGGCGCGGATAGTAGTCATCGATGATATCGGCGGCTGCTTCGCAGATACGCGTTGGTTCGGTGAGCTGCATCAGCGCGCGTTTTTCATCATTGTGTGATGCTGCGGACATCGTTTCGATGAAACGCTGAATCGGCGCTTGTTTTAGTGCGGTGGGTGCCAGAAATTCATCGAAGCAATGTTGGCCATTGACGCTGACGCGATAGTGTTCAGTGGCAAAGCCGGCGATTTGTGGTCCTTTGCCGCGAGGTTCGAAGCGTACCGTGGGTAGCGGCACGGCGCTGGTATTGAGCTCGCCATGTTCCTGACGTGTTGGTATTGGCGAGCTCATGTCCATGGCGTATCTGCCCGCATCGTCGATCGCATACATCTTGCTTGATCGCAGATTGATGAGCAGGTATATGCTGTCGCCCGTATCGATGCGAGCCATGTCGCTTGCGATCAGCACGCGTGTTGGCGTGTCGTTGGAATGGACGCTGGAGATGACGACGTCGGCATAGGTGATAGTAGGAATACAGGCGAGCGCAATGAGCGCGGCCACAGAGGCATTGATAGAGTGCATGATCGTGCAGATTCCGGGAGTTGCGTGGATTAGAGTCTCTGGATTTCCATGCCAAGCTCGCCGAGCCGTTCGAGTGTTGCGGCGCTGGTGATGACGGCCTGACTGGCGCGTTCTGGTTTGAGCCAGGTGGCAGCGGCGCGAAGCAGATCATTGATGCTCACATCGAGCACGCGAGCGCGATAGTTGCGGCGCTGTTCGGGGGTGCGGCCGTAGAGCGTGTTGTGAAAAGCGCTCTTGGCTTCGCCGGCGGGCGAGCCGGGTTTGTCGATGTTGCCAATCACGCCGAGGATGGCTTCTTCGAGTTGGCGCGGTGAATGGCCGCCCTGGAGTAGCCAATCGATGGCGCGATCGAAATCAGCAAGCGTCTCGGTTAGACGCGGATCGCGGTACGAATAAAAACGAAACGCTGCGATGTCGCCATCATGCCCGGCACCGCCGCCGTAAGCACCGCCCTGCTCGCGAATGGTGCGATGCAGATAGCCATTGCGCAGGAATGGTCCAAGCACTTCGAGCACCGGCGCATCGGCGTGCTCCAGCGGCACGGTGGGATAAACGCGCGCGCAGAAATTGACCTGCGTGCTGGTGATCCACATCTGTTTGGTTTGCATGTTGACCGCATCGCGGTGAAACGATGAGAACTTGCCAGTGGTGGCATTGCTTGCCGCCCACGTTGCGGCGAGTTCATTGCAAAGCTGTTCCCGACGGTGTTCTTCGCCAACCAGCAGATATTGGCGCGGCGCGCTTTGCACACGCTGATGAATCTCGCGCAGATCGCCGGCGAAGGCAGCAAGCGCGTGTTCATCGCCGAGCTGATCATCGAGATGTTTGATGGCGCGAATGCCTTCGAGACCGCGCAAACGATGACTGAGGGCGCTCGCCGGGCTGATACCGCTCGCGGCAGCGCTCATGGCGAGCGAATGACCTTGGCCGGTGACGCTCTGCTCCATGCGGGCGCGTTCCTGCGCGATGAGTTCACGCAGCCGGGGCAGTTCATCGAAGCGCACGGTTTCGAAAGTGTCGCGCATGAGCGCGGAGAATTCCGTGTGTTTGCCGGTGAGAGCCTTGCCCGACAGAATGAAATGCGCACCGACTTGTTGCACATCATCAATGCGTCCACGCATGGATGTATACGCGCTGATGCTACCGCTGACACGATCCTGGCGAATCTGAGTCGCGAGATAATCGTTGCCACCGCAGCCGATCTCCGTCAGCGATCGCGTGTAATGCGGGAGCTGATCGAGCAAACGGTCTTCAAGTTGGGGTAGCTCGGCGATCAACTGCTGATATACCAGCCCATTGGTTCCTTGCGCGAAATAGGTCAACTGGTGCTTTTTGCCAAAGCGCGTGGCTTCGCCGCTTGCGATCGGCACGTCGGTGGGAACGTCATCAAGACTGACCTTCGGCAGGATGTCGGGATCGTCATGACGCTGCTGGCGCTCCTGAAGACGCTGCGCGAGTTCGATGACATGCTGCTTCTGCTGCCCATCGAGCGCGGCTTTGATCTTTTCCAGGCGCTTAGCTTCAGCCGCGTCGCGCTCGCGGGCGAGCGTGGCGTCGGGTTCGAGCGTGAGACGAACGCGATGCGGATTATCGAGCAGAAGCTCGCGGATCAATCCAGGCACGAAGGCGGGATCTTTGACGTCCTCGCGCAATTTTTCGAGCGCCGCATCGAGGTGCAGCGCGGCGATCGGATCGCCATGGTGAATCGCGGTCGGTAGCGTGCTCAAGATCAGTTGCAGCCCATAAGGATAGCCATCGCCGGTGATTTCGCGGCGATGCAGTTCAAGCTGATGCAGCGCGGCTTCGGTCACCTCTTGCGGCACGCCTTCACGCGCTGCGCGTTCAAGCGTATCGAGCACCAGCTTTTCGACCGCATCAGCATGCTCTGCGTTGCTGCCTTCGATGCCGCAGACGAATACCATTTCGCGGTTCGCATCTTCGAGCCCGCAGAGTGGCGATGGCGCTGTGCCAAGCGTGCTGGTTTCAAGCGCATGACGCAGCGGTGAGGCGCCGTTGTCGAGCAGGATGCCGGTGAGCAGATGCGCTTTGAGCAAGGCATCGAGCTCGATGCTGTGTCCGAGCAACCAACCCATCACGATGTGGGTTTGGTCAGCGGTATCTTCTTCTTCCAGCGCATAGCTTGCCTGCGCGGTCTGCGGCGCGGTGTAGCGGCGTTCGTCGGTGACAGTGATGCCATGATCCAGGCGCTCGAAGCGTTTGAGCGCGCGCTCTTCCATGCGTTCCTGATGACGTGAGGCCGGTAGTGAGCCGAAGGTCATGAAGATGGCGTTGGAAGGATGATAGTGGCTGCGGTAAAAAGCCTTGAGTTCCTCATAGCGCAGATCTGGGATGCACTCGGGATCGCCACCGCTATTGTAGTGATAGGTGCTGGTGGGATAGAGATGCTCACACAGCGTGTGCCAGAGCGTGCTCACGGGTGAGCTCATCGCCCCTTTCATTTCGTTGTACACCACACCCTTGTAGACCAGCGCGCTGCTTGCATCTGCCGGCTCAGTGAATTCGATGCGATGGCCTTCCTGCGCAAAATCGAGCTCATCCAGACGGGCGAAAAAAGCCGCATCCAGATAGACATCCATCAGATTGTAGAAATCTTTTTCGTTCTGACTGGCGAAGGGATAGGCAGTCCAGTCGCTACTGGTGAACGCATTCATGAAGGTGTTGAGCGAGCGCCGGATCATCATGAAGAACGGGTCGCGCACTGGATAGCGTTCACTGCCACAGAGCGCGGTGTGCTCAAGGATGTGGGCAACGCCTGTTGAATCCATGGGCACGGTGCGAAATGCCACCAGGAAGACATTCTCGGGATTGTCCGCCGCTAGGTGATAGTGCATTGCACCGGTGCGACGGTGACGGTATTCCTCAATGGTGAGGCCGAGGGATTCGATGCTTTCGCTGCGCAGCGCTTCGAACGCTGGATGCGCCGCAGGTGTGCCCGCTGTCGCGGTGTCGCTAACCATGGTCATGCTTGGGGGATTCCGCTGGAGTGGTATCGAACCATTCTACGGATTCACTCAAAGGCGCGCCATGCCAAGCCGTGCGGGCGACTGGTGAATCGCCCGCGCGACGTGGCCGATTTTTTTGATGTAATCAGGAACTGAACAGATTTACAGCATCGCGATACTGCGCGCGCGTTTCCTCGATGATCTCGGTGAGTAGCGCGTCATCGGCTTCAAGGCCAAGGATGTTCCAGGCTTCAGCATGGATGAGTAGCTGCGCGGATGGCGTGGTGTAGAAAGCGCCACTTTCACAGTGATTGGCGACAGCGTCGGCGATATGCAGAACGGCTGTTTCAAGCCGGCTGCTGCGCGCGGACGCCGGCTCATGATGCCAGCGAATGGCATCGGTGAGTTCCTGCGGTAATTGCCAGGTGTCGAGCAGCATGGCGCCGAGCTGCGCATGGTTGAAACCGAGCGCCTGCATTTCACCGCGCGCGAGCTGGGATTCATTCCCCTGTGAGGAAACTAGCAACTCGCGCGTGAGCTCAGGAGCGTGCTGGAAGAAGAGCAGGCTGCCAACGTCATGCAGCATGCCAGCGACGAACAGGCGCTCCGGATGCAGAATCTTGCAGCGCTTTGCGAGCGCGCGCGCGATGATGCCAACACAGATGCCGTGACGCCAGAAGGTGTCGATGTTGACGATGAAATTCGGAATCCGCGAAAAGGAAGTGACTGCGGTGACAGCCACCACCAGATTGTAGAGTTCGCTGGTGCCGATGACCGTCACTGCGCGCGATACGGTGTCGATGCGGCGATTGAAGCCATAGAAAGGGCTGTTTACGATGCGCAGCAAACGCGCCGTCAGGCTGGTGTCGCGGCTGATGATTTCGCCGAGCGCGGGCGCTGACGCGGCATCGTCTTCCATGAGTTCGAAAATCTTGATGCAGACATCCGGAGGGGAGACCAGATTGCTGGTATCGCGGATCCAGGCTTCCGCTATTTCCAAGCTGTCGGATTCAGGAATTTTCTTGATGGCTTTCACGTTGTGCTTCTCCTGCGTGGCATGGAGTGGACCATCCCTATGTAGCGGTTCAGGCGCGGCGATTGTTTAGGGGAAGCGTGCGAATCGAGTAGCGGAACTGGCAGACGATCAGGGCGGCGAGTGAGGGGCGAAGCTGCTAGACTGGCGCCGATCATCGGCGAATAGGATGCTTTATGGCGCTGTGGGAGCAGATTCTGTTGGGTGCGGTGGCGCTATTGGTGCTGATGTGGTCCTGGCCGGGCGTGCAGCGGGCGATGCAGCGCAGTCGCGAGGCGCAGGAGCGGGACTGGCGTGGCGTTCTAGTGCCAATCGCCTTGGTGGTGCTCTTCGTGTTTTTGCTGATATCGATGGTGCGATAGTGATTGTAAAGAGTGAGATAAGCATCGCAGCCTTGTTGCTGCCGGTATTGATGCTGATTGGTGCCAGCGCGCCGGCCTGGGGAACGACTTATCGTTTGCCGCCGAGTGGCGATGAAGTGGTCGGCGAGATCTCGGCGACGACGGTCAGCGCGGGTGCAACCCTGATCGATATCGCGCGCGACTATGACCTTGGTTACAACGAGTTAGTCGAGGCCAATCCTGGACTCGATCCCTGGCTGCCACCGACTGGTGCCGAGGTGATCCTGCCGACGCAATATGTGCTGCCAAACGCGCCACGCCAGGGCATCGTCGTCAACGTCGCCGAGATGCGGCTCTATTATTATCCGCCGCCGGCCGCCGATGGCGCGGCGGTCGTGCTGACGTTTCCCATCGGCATCGGTCAGGAGGGCACCGAGACGCCACTTGGCGTAACCACCATCGTTTCCAAAGCTGCTGATCCTTCCTGGGTGGTGCCGGTTTCCGTGCGTCAGGAATATGCGCGTGATGGCGTGACGTTGCCGGCAGTGGTGCCGCCGGGGCCGGACAATCCGCTCGGTCGTCATGCGCTGCGCCTTGGGTGGATGAATTATCTCATTCACGGCAGCAACAAACCCTTCGGCATCGGCATGCGCGTCAGCCATGGCTGCATCCGCATGTATGCGCGTGATGTCGAGCGCTTGTTCCACATGGTGCCGTTATCAACGCCGGTGCGGATCATCGATCAGCCCAATAAGCTCGGCAAGATGAACGGCAAGCTCTATCTCGAATCGCATCCGCCTATCGCTAGCGAGGGTAAACCCGTCGCCGATTATCTGGCGCCCATCGTGCCGGTGGTGGAAGCGGCGGTAGCGGCGGAGTATATCGGTGAAGCGCGCGACGCCGTGGCGCGGATCACCGGGCGCCGTTCGGGAATACCAGAGTCGGTGGCAGCACTGCGGGCCGTTGATTCGCCAGAAGCACGTGTCGACGGCTGGGTGCTGCAAGTTGGCGCGTTTTCAAAGCGTGCCAATGCGCTGCGTCTGCGTGACGATCTTGCAGCGCGCGGCATGCGGGTATCACTGCATGCGCATAGCGGCAGCGGATATTGTCACGTATTGGTCGGGCCGTTTGCGCAGCGCGAGCAAGCGCTCAAAGCGCTCGATGGCTACGTGAAGAGCACTGGCCGGCAAGGCAGTGTCCTGCCTGCCGGCCAACTCGATCTGTCGAGCGAGTGCGCGCTGTGAAGATGAACGCGGGGAGATTTTTACTTCGACTGCGAACGCTGGAACATGCGCTCGGCTTTCTCTTCCGCCCTGGCTGCGGCTTCTTTGGCAGCAGCGGCATCGGCGGCAGCTTGCTGCGCGGTGCGCTGTGCTTCGAGCGCGGTCTGGCTGGCGCGAGTGGCCTCGCTACGAGCTTGCTGCGCGGTGGCGAGTGCTTCGCGAGCCATGTTGCTCGCCTCATCGGCGGTGGTCTGCGCGGAGTGGGCCTCGCCTGAAACTCGATCCAAGTCGGCTTTGCTGACGCTGGCGCATCCGCCGATCTGTAATGCAATTACGGTTGCTGCGGTGATGATGGCGAGCCTGATGCGCATATCCCTTGACCTCCTCCATGTGATTGTTTGTTGACTGCCGTGCTGCAATAAAGTAACGGATAGCAAAGGCTTTGTCACCGTCAATAAAAACAGCGTATTTGACCTCGTAGAGGCGCGATTGCAGAATGAGCGCCTGCGATTTAGGCATTGAGCGGGTGTTTCTTGTTGATCGAACAGATGATGACGTTTTTGCGCACAGCAACGCGTGTGTCGTGGGTACTGCCATGTTTGATGGTTGCTCAATTCGCTTTTGCGCAGCCAAGCATGTACGGCTATGACGAAGACCACGACGACGATGCCAAATCCGCGCTCATTGCTGATCCGCTTGAGCCATTCAATCGGGCGATGTTCAAGCTCAACGATCGCGTGTATTTCTATGTGCTAAAGCCCGTAGTGCGTGTTTACCGGCATGTGCCGCAGCCGGCGCGAGTCTCGGTCAGCAATTTCTTTCACAATCTGCGCGCACCCATCCGCATTGCCAATTGTTTGTTGCAGCTCAAGCTCGTCGATGCGGGCAATGAATTGTTACGTTTCGGCGTCAATACCACTTTTGGCGTTGCCGGCTTGTTCGACCCGGCGCGCAGCCGTTTGCAGATTCGGCCAACGGACGAAGATCTCGGCCAGACGCTCGGTCGTTACGGTGTGGGTCAGGGGTTTTATGTGGTGCTGCCGTTCTTTGGCTCGACGACGCTGCGTGATGGTAGCGCTGGTGTGGTCGATTCGATCTATCTCGATCCGGCAGTCGTTTATGTCGACGATCCCTGGGTGAGCACCGGCATAGTGTTCTACGAGAATATCAATTCATTCTCGCTTGATCGTGATACCTATGAAACGGTCAAACGTGAAGCGCTTGATCCCTACGCTTTTGTGCGCGACGCCTATGTTCAGCAGCGACAGGCAAAGGTGGAAGATCGCTGAAGCGCGGCCTTCTTGGGGGAGCATCCCTCGGGGGGTATCGCAAATCAGGAGAACCTCAAGCCTGATTTGCGTTTGCGTTGAAACAGCAGATACGCGCCGAATAGAAAGAAGCCCGCGAAAGCGATGAGCGTCCAGCTCGGGATGCTCAGACCCAGCATGCGCCAGGTCACTTCCGCACATTCGCCAGAGCCGCGCAGCACCAATTCCAGCGTGCGCTTGAAGGGCAGCGTTTCCAGCATGTAATCAAGGCTTGGGCCGCAGGTAGGTACGCGGTCTTTCGGTAGATTCTCCAGCCACACATGACGTCCCGCAACGCCTGCGCCGGCCGTTGCTGTCAGCATGATCAGCAAACCATACACGCGTTGCCCAAGCGTGCGCGGGTTGTGCAGCGCCGCGATCAGAAAGATTACGCCGAGCGCGATGACGGCGACGCGCTGCAGAATGCAAAGCGGGCAGGGTTCTAGGCCGTTGACATGTTGCAGATAAAGCGCGATTGCCATCAGCGATGTGCAGGTGATGAATCCTAGCGCAAACAGCGGGCGCATTCGGCCATTTCGAAGAGAGGAAATCAAGGGCGGTTCTCGCTCAGGTTCAGACGTTTCGCAGTTGGCTGCGCCGATCATTGCCGCAGCGTGTATCGAGCAGTATCGGCGTGCGCTCTTTGCGGCGCTCCCAAACTCGTCGCTCCTGCGTCGGTAGTGGGTTGACCGCCGTTGTGCTGACAACAGGCTCGACGCGTCGCGTCGCAGCTTCAAAGCGCGGTGGATCAGACTCGATGCGGGAGCGTGACACGATCATGTGGGGATTATACCTGCGAATCCGCATCGGTAATGCCCGCTATGTCACCATTTGAAATTGAGCGTGATAAAGCGCGGCCTAATTGCTGGGCGAATGGGTGCTCGGCAAGCGGGCAAACGCTCCATGTTCAGAGACATTCCCCGACCGACCCTGGCCGGCAGCGGCGGCGATTGATCCACTGTGTGTTGTCGAGTTTTGCGTTGGTGAAGATAGCACCGCTGATATTGGCATTCACCATCCTCGCCTCTGCAAGCTGCGCCTCACCAAGGTCGGTGAACAGCAATGATGCGGCTTCGATATTGGCGCCGCGTAAAATTGCTCGTCGCATATCGGCGTGCTCGAGCACGGCTTCTTGCAAGTCTGCGTCGCGGAGATCCGCTGCGGTGAAATCAGTTTTGTCAGCGCGGGCCTGGCTGAGTCGAGCGCCCTGTAACTGCGCGCGCGGCAATCTGGCACCAGTCATTTCTGACTGATAAAAGGACGCTTTGCGCAACTGTGCATCGCTGAAATCAGCATCGACCAAGCGGGCGCGATTGAAGGTCGAGCCGTTCGCGATCGTATTGCTGAGATCAGCAGCGCTGAGATCGACACCGGTCAATCGTGCATTGTCGATACGCGCGCCAGACAGTTTGGCATGCTTGAGATTGGACAGATTGAATTCAGCGCCGGTGAGCAGCGCATCGCGCAGATCAGCGTTTTCAAGGTTACTGCGGGTGAGGATGGCGCCGCGCAGATCAACGCCATGCAAATCGATACCGCGTTTGTCGCAAGCGATCCAGATCACGCCCGGGCCTGGTTCGCTGTCACAAGCGGCCATTGCTATCGCCGGAGATGCCAGCGTCAGCAGCAGCACGCTTGTTCGCCAGGTTAATACACTCATGTCACGCTCCGCGTTTGGGGGTAATGCAGAGGCATAAGCGCTGAAGTGTAGCAAAATTACGCATTTTTCTCCGGGATGCGGTGAACCATAATATTCCTCTCACTTGCTAGAGCGTGGAGTTCACCATGAGCAAAGAGATAATTCGGGCAACCGAAATCGATGAAGCTGAAGGTATCCATGTGCAGCGTTTGATGCCGGCTCCTAGGAGCCAGAACTACGGTCCGTTCGTGCGTTGGGATCAGTTTTCGGTGGGACCTTCGGCGTCCAGTGTGCGTCGCAGCGAGAGTGGTTGTGAAACGTTGGTCTATCTTTGGTCTGGCGCGTTGCGTCATGAAGATGATCTTGGTCGTGGCACGGTGATCGCTGGTGGCGCGCGTTGTCTCACGGCGGGGCGCGGTGTCGAGCAGTCTGAAACGCCGCAGGGTGGCGTGCCGGTACGCGGAATCCGGCTGTCGATCGATCTTCCCCGTCGACTCAAGAAGAGTGCGCCGGCTTGTCAGCAGGTCTATGCCGATCAGTTACCGGTGCGCAAAATCACGGGTGGTCGCATCACCACCATCGTTGGCGATGGTTCGCCGCTTGCATCAAATGGTCTGCTGCGTTGTCAGGAGTTGCGTCTCGATCCCGGAGCCACCTGGCAGGAGAATCTGCCTGATGGTTATCGCGGCTTAGTGTATTCCGTCTCTGGTTCAGCGGCGGTGGGTGGCAGCAGCATCGATGATGGCGAAGCCTGTTTGTTCGATGATCCTGGCAAGTATCGTATCGAAGCGCGTGAGGAATGCCGGCTGATGTGCTGTCTTGCGCGGACCGTACTTTGAGCACACGCGCGCTGAAGTGTTGCCGGGCTAGTTTCCCGCCAGTCTGCTGAAAATCAGGAAGCCTGCGATATAGGTGCCAAGCACGCAGCCGAGACTGCTACCGATGAAGATCAGCAGGATGCGCGCCACGCGGTTACGCCACCAGCCGCTCAGTTTTGAGGTGTCTTCGCGCAGGCGGGTGAAGTCGCCGATCTCAGGTTTGCGCAGCCAGGCTTCAACGGCTGCGGTGACCATGCCGACGCCGATCATGGGATTGAGCGCTGTCAGCGGTGCGGCCACAAAAGCAGAAAGAATTGTGAGTACGTGCGCACCGGCGATCAATGAGCCAAGCGCGGCGAGGCCGCCATTGATCAGAATCCAATCGAGCACGATGCGCAGGCCGAGCTCTGGGCTGTAGCGAAAGCCGATAATAAAGCCAACGAGAATCAGCACGACGATTAGCCAGGACAGCATGCTTGGAAGCTTGCTGGCTGGCGGCACCTGATCGAGTGCGCTGATCTCTGCCTGCAGGCTGCGCGTGCTTGCGGGCTGCTGAGATAAATAGCCGGGCAAATACTTTCCCATCCCGCGCACATGGCCAGCGCCGACCACGACCAAGATGTTGTGATAGTCATTGTTGCTAGTTTCAACCGCGAGGCGCAGCGACATATAGCGATCGCGCTCATCGATGAGCGGCACATAGAGTTCGCGTGCTTCCTCTGCGAATTGATTGAAGACCGATTCCAGCATGTCGCCTTCTTTGAGGCGTTCGATCTCTGCCGCAGTGACCTGCTCTTTGCTGGTTGCGCTTTCCAGTAGCCCGCCGAGCAGCTTGGCGCGTTTTACCAGGCCAATGCCACGATAGACGCGTTTGAGCGTGGTGCCGATTTCACGGTCGATCAGCAGCACTGGCAGTTGCTGCGCGCGCGAGCCGTCGATAGCCGCGCGCATTTCCGCGCCGGGCTGCGTTCCGAGCTGTTTCGCCACGCGCTGCTGATAAGCGCCGAGCACAAGGTTGGCGATGACGAGAACGGTTTTTTTCTTGCGCAGCACTTCAAAGAGATTCATGCGTGACAATGCATCGGGATTGACGATGGCATTGTGCCGCCCCGGACAGAGCTCGATGGCGATGGCATCGTAGGAGCCCGCAGCGAGCAGTTCCGCGACTTTGTCAGCGCTGACGCGCGAAACATGCGCCGTGCCAAGCAGCGTGAAGCGCCGTCCCTCGTGCTCGATGGTGAGCATCGGTTCAGAGAGGGCTGCGGCAGGAATAGCTGGCGCTTCTGGCGTGATCTCTTCTGCGTTCATGATGGCATGGCGTCGTTGTGAAACACGGCTGGGGCTCGTTCTGCTACAGTGTCGAAACCGGGTGGGGGAAGAGACAGAGTGCTTGTTGCAGCCGTTCGGGTGCAGATGGCGCCCCGCATTCTAACAGCATCGCTTTGCAAGTCTCTAAATGATTCCGAGACGATATCGATCAGCAACGCATTATTCTTGAATTCATAAAGTCCATGGGAAAGGTTCTGGGCGTTATATTTGGCTGGCTATTGGGTGGGCCCCTTGGCGCACTGCTCGGCCTTGTTGTTGGTCACGCCTTTGATGCTGGCATGCACAAAGTGTCACGGGCGGCGCCGCGCGTTCGCGTGCAGAGCGCTTTTTTTACCACGGTTTTTTCCGTGCTTGGTCATCTCGCCAAAGTCGATGGCCGCGTCAATGAAAATGAAATTCGCCTCGCCGAGGCGGTGATGGATCGCATGGGTTTGCCGCCAGCGCTGCGTGATGAGGCAAAGGCGCTGTTTCGCCGCGGCAAAGAGCCGGACTTTCCGCTCGACGAGACCTTGCGCGCTTTCGCGCTCGAATGTCGCCATAGCCCGGAGCTGATCGTCATCTTTCTCGAAGTGTTGCTGCGCTCGGCGTATGCCGATGGCGTGATGCATACCGAGGAGGCGCGGGTGCTGCGCCAGGTGTGCGAGCGGCTGGGTTTTCCGCGGCAGGAATTCGAACGCCTCGAATCCATGGTGCGTGCATCGTTTGGCGCTGATGCATCTTCGCGTCGTTCCGGTGCTGCGCAAAATAGCGATCTCAGCATTGAGCAGGCGTATCGCATACTCGGCTGCACTGCGCAGGATTCGGATGCCGAGGTGAAAAAGCGCTATCGCGTGCTGATCAACCAGCACCATCCGGACAAGCTCATCGCCAAGGGCGTGCCTGAGGAGATGGTGAAGATCGCCTCTGAACGCACCGTGGAAATACGCAAGGCGTATGAAAAACTGCGCAAGGCGCGTGGCTTCTGACGTACGCACCGCGTTTGTGCGGGTCTGTCATCGATATGATAAGATCGCCGCATCCGCGCCGTGATTGATCCAGCGATGATTCTCGCGACGATTCTCTAGGGGAGAAACCTGTCCCAATGGCGATTTCAGCCGCTCGCAGACCAGTCATGACCCTTTATTCCAGGGCGGATTGTCCATTCAGTCATCGTGTCCGCATCGTGCTGGCCGAGAAAGGTGTCGGCGCCGACATCGTCGATGTGGATATCAACAATCCTCCCGAAGATCTCATCGACATCAACGCCTACGTTTCCGTCCCGACCTTGGTCGATCGCGATCTGGTGCTCTACGATTCCATGATCATCATGGAATATCTGGACGAGAGATTTCCGCATCCGCCGCTGATGCCGGTTGATCCGGTGTCGCGTGCACGCGCGCGCATGATGCTCCATCGCATCGAGAAGGACTGGTACGGATTGCTTGATGATCTCACCGGCGCTGATGCGCAGCGCGCCGAACGTGCTCGCGGCATGCTGCGCAACGATCTCACGATGATGGCGCCGATCCTCGCGAAAAAACCTTTTTTCATGAGCGATGAATTCGCGTTGGTCGAATGCTGCGCTGCACCGATCCTGTGGCGATTGCCATGCTACGGACTCGAGCTACCGTCACAGCCCAAGTCACTGCTGCAATATGTCGAACGCATTTTCAGTCGACCCTCCTTCCGGGCTAGTCTCTCCGGGGTGGAGCGGGATCTGGCGCGCTAAGGAGTCTACTGCCATGGCGCTTCCGGCATGACGTCCAGTCGTCCTTATCTGTTTCGTGCGATCTACGATTGGATCATCGATAACGGATTGACACCGTATGTGCTGGTGAATGCCGAGGCGCCAGGCGCGCATGTGCCCGAGCAACATATCGAGGATGGCCGGATCGTACTCAATATCAGTCCGCGCGCGGTTACGGGCTGGCATCAGGATCACGAGTGGCTGTCTTTCAGTGCGCGCTTCAGTGGTGTTAGCCGCGAAGTCAGCATTCCCATGCACGCGGTACTTGCGATCTACGCCAGAGAGAATGGCAAGGGTATGGTGTTCGAGAAAGAGGAAGACAGTGCACCGCCGCCGCCTCCTGCTACGCCACCACCACCTACTGATGGCCCGAAGCGCGGCAAGCCACGCCTGCAAGTGATCAAGTAGGTGGTGGCAGCGTTTTATCCGGGTTAAGTAGGCCGCGTGGATCAAACTGTGCTTTGATGCGCCGCATCAGTTCCATGCTCGCCGGATCAAGCTCGCGCGCTACAAAATCCCTTTTTTCCAACCCCACGCCGTGCTCACCCGATAACGTGCCGCCGAGCGCAAGCACCAGATCGAAAACGCGTGACAGACACGGCGCAGCGCTCGCCATCTGCGCCGGATCATCGGGATCGACGAGCAGATTGACGTGAATATTGCCGTTACCAGCGTGACCGAAATTAACGATGGTCACGCCAGTTTCACGCGAGAGCTTTTCGAGTCCGTCGATCAGCTCGGGGATGCGCGACACCGGCACGACTACATCTTCGTTGATCTTCTTGGGCGCGATTTTGCGCAGCGCGGGTGACAGCGCTTTGCGCGTTGCCCACAGCGCTGCGGCTTCGCGTTCATCCTGCGCGGCAGCGAAGGAAAGCAGGCCATCGATGCTTGCCGCTGCGCGCACCGCCGATACCATCGCGTCCATCGCGCTGAGCGGCCCATCGACTTCGATCATCAGCAGCGCGCCAGCCTGCGCCGGCAGTTTCGCCTCGGAATATTCCCTGATCATGGCGATGGCGCGTCCGTCGATGAATTCGAGCGCGCAAGGCGTTGCGGGCTGCGCCATGATGCGCGCGACCGCGCGTGCTGCGCAGTGAATCGAATCGTAGACTGCTTGCAGCGTGCGTTTGGTTTCGGGCAGTGGCGTTAGTTTGAGCGTTGCTTCGGTGATGATGGCGAGCGTGCCTTCCGAGCCGATCAAGAGTCGCGTGAGATCGTAGCCGACCACGCCTTTGCTGGTGATGACGCCGGTGCGAATTTCTTCACCCGCGCCGGTGACGGCGCGCAGGCCAAATACATTTTCTCTCGGCGTGCCGTACTTGACCGCGCGCGGTCCGGCAGAGTTGTAGGCGAGATTGCCGCCGATGCTGCAATAAGCTGAGCTGGTTGGGTCAGGAGGCCAGAAAAATCCGGCGCCGCCTGCGGCGCTTTGCACGGCTTGATTGCTGATGCCGGTTTCAACGGTGATGATGCGATCTTCGGGCGCGAGACGCAGAATGCGCGTCATGCGTTCGGTGGAAATCACCAGGCCCCCACGCACCGGGACGGCAGCACCAGTGGTGCCGGTGCCACGGCCGCGCGGCACCATGGGTATATCGTAGCGATTGCACAGACGTACCAATTCCAGCACTTCGCCATGATTCACCGGGAAGGCAACCGCATCCGGCGGATGATGGCGCCGACTGTTATCGTAGCCGTAGGTCCAGCAATCAGCGGGATCGCTGAGTAGCCGATCTGGCGGTAAAAGCTGGCGCAGTTCGGTGCGCGCGCTTGGGTCGAGTCCGCTCAATCCAGATACTCAAAGACCAGCACGATCATGCTAACGCCTTCTACGTTCTGCACGATGGCACTCGCCTGTTCGGCTTCCTCGCGGTGCACGCGTCCCATCAGGTAGGCGGTGTCTTTCTCGGTCACGACTTTTATGTACGTCGCTGATGTCATGCCGTCTTCTGCGGTTAGTGCACGCTTTACGCGCGCGGTGGTGCGTGCGTCGCGGCTGCGCTGCGAGAACAGTGCGGGCGGGGCAATTTCGAGGTGATCGTGGATGTTCGTTATCTTGCCGATGCTGCTGACATGCTGGAGCACGCGCTGGCGTGCGGCTTCATTTGGTACCTGTCCGGTGAGCAGAACAACGTAGTAATAACTGGTGACGCCGACTTTGACATCCTTGGCGAGCGCGGGATCATCATTGATCGCTTGCGCCGCGCGTGACTCGATGTTTTTATCGTCGAGTGCTACTTCGACTGGACGCTGCTCGCCGATGATGGCAACGCCCGCCACACCCGCAGCCGCTCCCGCTACCAGCACAGGTGCCACGCAGCCTTGCAGCAGGGTAGTTGCCGCGAGTGAAGCGACGAGTATGCCGATGGTGATTTTCAGTTTGCGGATTCTCACTTGCAGTTTCTCCTTCGTTTGCCTCGTCTTCTGATCGAGTGTGCAATCAGGGGCGAAAGGCGTCGGCTATCCATTCAATGTGCAGCGGCGTGCCAGGCCTTACAGCGATGACGTCAAAACGCGCCGCCAATCGGTGCATTGCGGGATGCGTATACAGATAATACTCTGCGGCTTTGATTAGACGTTGTTGCTTGCGCGCAGCCACGCTTGCTGCGGGGCCACCGAAGTAATCGCTGCGCCGATAGCGTACTTCGACGAATACCAGCGTTTCGCTCTCGCGCATGACAATATCGATCTCGCCGGCTCGGCATCTGAAATTACATTCCAGCAGATGCAGGCCACGGGCTTGCAGATAGGCAAGCCCCGCCTCTTCTGCCAGCTTCCCAGCCTCTGCTTTCACTCACTCGTAAGCCCGGGGCAAACCGCCCGAGAAACGGGCCCAGCCCAACTGGCGCAGGATGCGATTGTCTTCGTCGAGTTGCAGCAGTCCGGTATAGCCATTGAAGCGCTCATAGCGGAAGAGGCGCAGCGTGCCGAGGCTCGCAATGATGTTGTAGGCGTCGGCGCCGAGCGCATAGAGGCGTGCATTCTGTTTCGCATTCTCCGGCCAAAGGCGTTCGATATCGCGGCGCAGCGCGCTTTTCGGATTAGCGAGTATCCACGGTATATCACAGAAGATCACATCATCGATGTCGCGATCAGCAGTGGCGTCGGGCCATCCGCTGTAGACGTGCGATGTGCTGTAGACCGGCAGATCACCCGCGAAATGAAACTTGAACTGCGGCCGGATGAGTCGCGCCTGGCGTGGAAACGCTGCCATGAAAACGAAATCTGCATCGCGCCGTAGCGAAGGCTCGAACTGCGCCCGCTGTTGTAGCAGGGCTTCGAGGTTGGCGCGGCGCTGCTCGCTTTCGTCGAGATCGAATAATCGCTTGATCTGCTCTGAGAAGTCGCTGGCATCGGCGGGATAAGACTGGGCTTCCAGTAATACACCACCGAGGCTTTGCCATTCCTCGCGAAACGCTGTCAGCACGCGCTGTCCCCAGTCATTGTCGGGCACAAAGGTGAGCGCGTGATCGTGTCCATCGAGCCACGCGCGCTGCGCTACCTGCCGGGCTTCATCTTCCGGCGCGAGGCCGAACTGGTAAAACCGACTGTCAGCGGTATGGTCGGATTCGCTGTAATTGAGCATCAGCGTCGGCACTGCGGCGCGTCCCGCCGCCATGCGTGTTACGGCCGGGCGCGTCAGCGGGCCGACGACAAATTCGGCGCCATCAGCGACTGCACGCTCGTAAGCGGCCAGCGTGTCGGCAGGCGCATTGCCGGCATCATAGAAACGAATGATGGGCTGGTAAGCCTTGTTCTCGCGTTGATAATGCGCAGCGAGAAAACCGTCGCGCACCGCATCAGACGAATTTGCTACCGCACCGTTCTGTGGCAGTAATACGGCGATGCGATGCGGTCGCGAAATCTCCTGTTGCTGGCGCGCGAGAACGAGATCGATGATTTCGCTCGAGGCCGGATGCACAGGAAAGCGCGTTTGCCAGTTCGCGATCAGCGCTTGGATGTTGGCGCCGCCAGAAGCTGCGCGTGCGATCAGTGCGAGTTCGCGCCAACCGCTGAAAGTATCCGGTGCGGGAGCCATGTCACGCCGCAAGGATTCTTCCGCAAGTGCGGTGAGTGCCTGCCAGATGTTCTGCTGGTTGGCTGCGATCGCGCTCGCGTCGTCGAGCACGTTTTCGCGCTTCACCAGTTCGGCGGCGGCAGAGAGTAGATCGCCGATGCGACGATAGGCATTGGCGCGCAGCTCATAATTCTCAGCGCGCATGGATGCAGGAATGTCAGCGTTCATTTCGGCGCGTAGTTCGGAAAGCGATTGCGCGGGTTTGTTTTGCGCGAGCGCAAGGCGCGCATTGAGTAGGCGCGCGCGCGCTGCCAGTTCGCTGCTCAAGCGATGTATATCGATATCACTCAGGATCTGCTGCGCCGGCCCGGTTTGATTGACGCGCAGCAGTTCCGCTGCAGCATCGAGCAGATAGCTGTCACGCTTTGATTCAGAGGATTGCCCGGCGAGCTCGAGGTAACGCTCGGCCTGCGTGAGCAGATTGGCTGCGGGTGGTGTGCCGTTGTCAGCGGCGGGCAGTCCTGCGCACCCCGCAAGGGCAAGTGCTATGATCGCCGCGGCATGACGCCACGAAGCGCGCGTCGCATGCCAGGGGCTGCGGCGGTTTATAGCGGAAGTGGAGCGCATGCGAAGTCCAAGTATCCGAGCGGTGTGCAGAGGGTAAAGTCAGTGCCGATTGTCGAGCAGGGAGTATTGTACATCGTCGCCACCCCGATCGGTCATCTGGACGACATCAGCGCCCGCGCACTGCGCGTGCTTGCCGGTGTGCAGGTGGTCGCTGCCGAAGACACGCGCCACAGCGCACGCCTGCTCCGCCACTACGGCATCGGCACGCCGATGGTCGCGGTGCATGAGCATAACGAACGCGCTCAGGCAGCGCGTATGCTCGAGCGTTTGCATGCTGGTGAAGCAGTGGCGCTGATCACTGATGCCGGAACGCCGCTAATCAGCGACCCAGGCTTTCACCTAGTGCGACTCGCGCAGGAAGCCGGCGTGCGCGTGGTGCCGGTGCCCGGCCCGAGCGCCATCATCACCGCGTTATGCGCGAGCGGGCAGCCCGTCGATCGTTTCACCTTCGAAGGATTCCTCCCGCCTCGCGCCGGCGCACGCGCGGCGCGTCTCACCGAGCTTGCCGCCGAACCGCGCACGCTGATTTTCTTCGAAGCACCGCACCGCGTCGTCGATACCTTGCAGGCGATAGCCGAGGCATTTGGTCCGGCGCGCGAGGCGAGCTATTGTCGCGAGCTCACTAAGCTGCATGAAACCGTACGCCGCATGCCACTCGGCGAACTCGCCGCTTGGGTCGAGAGTGATGCCGAGCAGCGCCTCGGCGAAATCGTGATCGTCGTGCAGGGCGCGCCAGAGGTAGACGCCAACGAATTTGAGGCGCGTCGCGTGCTCGACATGTTGCTGGAAGAGCTGCCACTGAAACGCGCCGCGGCGCTTGCTTCCCGTCTCACGGGGATTGGAAAGAACGAGCTTTATGCTTGGGGAGTTGCAGCGAAGAAGGATGTTTCGGCTGACTGAGGTTGAGTGGGTTTCACTACGTTGCGCCCAATGTCGGGGTGATTTACTTCAGAGTTCCGTGATTGGGCAGGTCCGGGAGACTTTTTCAAAACCCAGATAGATGATGGACGGAGCCGCTGCGCGCCAACGGTTTTGAAAAAGTCTCCC